>CAYVED010000008.1:0-4326 GCA_964449975.1 uncultured Muribaculaceae bacterium | reverse complement strand
ACGCAACAGTCGTTGCGTAAAAGCATTCGCTTTTCTTATTAACCCCATGTAAAATGAAGGCATCCTAAATGGACACCTTCTTATTTTGTGGAGAGCCGTTTTTATGTTTAAATTTGCATAGTTTTTAAGGCTTTTTATGATATTATCCGGTAATCATTATGTGAAAAATATCGTATTAACGATACTTATTTTTGTTGTCGGGATTTTATTCTGCTCCTGTAGCGATCCTGGTTTGGTTGAAAAAAACAGGAAATATGTTTCCGGAGAGATAAACAGAATAAAAGATTCTTCTTTTACCGTTACATATCAGACATTAATAAACCTGTTGGCGAATTCGGAAAAGATAAAGGATTATGAGTCGCAGAAAAAAATATTAAATATAATAATTGCCAGATTGCGTATTATAGATTCTTATGATCTGGCAAGAAAATACGGATGTGAGTTTTATCGGGTTGCAGAGAAAACAAGGGATACTGCCAATATGTTTTCGGCATTACGGCAATTATCTCTTACATGCCAGGCTGAGAATGATTTGGAAAAAGCTATTGCTTATGCCGGACATGCCCTCGATTTGCTTAAAACGGCGGCGTATTTTAAAATTACGGATGATAAAGATAATCGTAATTTCAACAATGAAACGCATTTGAAATTTATGCTCCGCTTTATTGCAAAGATTTATCATAAACAGGGGAATTTCGACAGCGCTATACATTATATATCTCTTGCCAGAAAAAATAGTTATCATGGAAACTCTCTTATACAACATTATAAAGCCCTGTCATATTTGTATGAAAGTACCGGCGATAGTGAAAAGGAGATTTTGGCGCTTGATTCGTTAGTAAGGACTATTGATTCGGCCGGGAGAGCGTATAATAAGAATTTTGTTCCGTCTTTAAATTCAGCGGAATACTATGTGAGGCTGGCCAAACTTTATTTAGGTAAAGGCGATATGTTAAAAGCGCTTGATTATCTGAATGTTATTGACAGGATAACTATTCCGGAGGTTTTGTTCCGGTTTGAGAATTTGACATATCTTAATGTTTTCAGATATTATTCCGACGGGTATCGTCTCAAAGATTCGATACTTAATTTGAGTGGGGATAAGGAAGCTCTTGCGGAAAATTATAAAAAAATTGCCGAAGTAAATGAGTTAATAGCCCGGCTTTATAAGAAACAGGAGATTTTAAACAGGAGGATTTTTGTTAATAAACTTAATTTCAGGAATTATCTGGAACAAGAGAGAGAGCATGAGAGAAGTGTTTTTTTGATAGGTTTTTGTGTGTTTATAGTGTTATCGGTAATGGTATTCTGGGTATCGTCTTATATTAATAAAAAGAGTGTGAGAAAGAAAAACAGTATTATTGCTCGATTGTCCGATACATATATTCCTTCCGGTGAAAATACGGGGGGATATGGAAATACATTGGCCGAAGAGGACGGATTAAAAAAACTTTTCGGGTTGATGGAGAAGATAATGACTGAAAAACGGCCTTATTTGGATAGCTCGTTAGGAATTAATGATATGGCCGGACTTGTTGATACTAATGCAGCTTATGTTCATCTTTCCGTAAAGGAGAATACGGTTTTTAACGGTTTTACAGAGTATGTGGACCGGTATCGTGTAAATTATGCCTGTTCTTTGATGAAGAAAAACGGAGAATATTCCGTTGGCAATATAGCCGTCAGAAGCGGATTTATTTCGAAAAGGGCTTGCAGGAAAGCTTTTTTACGGTATATATCCATGACGCCTAAAGAATATAAACGAACTTTACGCAGGTAACGGGCGATTTTAGGAGAAGAATTCAATTATATCGGGAAATTCGCTATTTTTGCCGTATAAATAAATCATAGATTATATGAATATTGCAGTTGTAGGGACCGGTTATGTAGGTCTTGTATCGGGAACATGTTTCTCCGAAATGGGAGTGGATGTTACATGCGTGGATATTGACAGAAAAAAGATCGGGAATCTGAGTAGAGGTATAATTCCTATATATGAGCCCGGTCTGGAAGAGCTTGTACAAAAAAATGTTTCCGACGGCAGGCTTCATTTTTCTTTATCTCTGGAGAGTTGTATTGATAATGTCGATGTTGTATTTATTGCTGTCGGTACGCCTCCAGGTGAGGACGGTAGCGCCGACCTGCATTATGTTATTGATGTTGCACGCACTTTTGGAAAAAATATTAAAAAATATACGTTGCTGGTTACAAAGAGTACTGTCCCGATAGGAACGTCGGAGAAGGTAAGAGATGCCGTGTCGGAAGAGCTTGCGAAAAGAGGCGAGAATATTCCGTTCGACGTTGCGTCCAATCCGGAATTTCTTAAAGAGGGGAGTGCGGTAAAAGATTTTATGAGTCCCGACAGAATTGTAGTGGGAGTTAATTCGGCAAGGGCGCAGCATATAATGGAACGGCTTTACAGGCCTTTCCAGCTTAATAATTACAGGATAATAATAATGGATATAATGTCGGCGGAGATGACAAAGTATGCCGCAAATGCCATGCTTGCCACAAGGATAAGTTTTATGAATGAACTTGCGGGACTGTGTGAACTTACGGGAGCTAATATCGATAAAGTAAGAGCCGGCATAGCGTCCGATACTCGTATAGGGAGTAAATTCCTTTATCCGGGATGCGGATACGGAGGTTCCTGTTTTCCAAAGGATGTTAAAGCTCTTGTAAGAACGGGAGAGGAACAGGGATACCGTATGAGGATAATATCTGCTGTGGAGGATGTGAATAATGACCAGAAGAAGATAGTGTTTGAGAAACTGGAAAGGGCATTCGGAGGTAATCTTGCCGGCAGGACGATTGCGTTGTGGGGACTTTCGTTCAAGCCTGATACGGATGATATGAGGGAGGCGCCTTCTGTTGTTACCATAAGGTTATTACTTGAAGCCGGGGTGCATGTAAAGGTTTTCGATCCTATTGCTATGGAGGAAGCTGCTGCCGGTTATCTGAAAGATACGGTGTATTATGCTTCAAGCATCTATGATGCCGTGAAAGAGGCGGACGCCCTTGCTCTTATTACGGAATGGAAACAATTCCGTTTACCTAACTGGCAATGGGTGAAAGAGAATATGAAAGGGAGGATAATAGTTGACGGAAGAAATATCTATGTTCAGAAAGATATAGAGAATTTTGGTTTTAAATATTATTCGATAGGGAAATAATGCTTCGCATTTTAGGGTAATGCGCTATTTAACATATAATAGCGCATAAAAATAGAAACCGTTTGTAAACGTTTAATTATCGTTTATAAACGGTTAGCCCTAAAATGCGAAGCATTATTTCCATTTGTTGTGGAAGAATTCTCCCCGGGGAGCATCTGTCCTTTCAAAAGTGTGGGCTCCGAAGTAATCGCGTTGCGCCTGCAGCAGATTAGCCGGAAGTTGCCGGGAGGTAATGGAGTCATAATAACTCAGGGCGGCGCCCATACATGGAACGGGTACGGCTGCAAGAGCTGCGGCTGCTACGACGTTCCGCAACGATTTTATAGCATCCGGAAGATGATTCTTATAAAACCGCGACATTAATAGATTTTCTATATTTCCGTGGGCTGAAAATGCGTTTGCAATATCGTCCAGGAAAGCCGAACGGATAATACATCCTCCTCTCCATATTCTGGCCAGTTCTGCTGTATTTATGTTCCATCCTTTAATACGTGACTGAGTTGTAATAAGTTCGAATCCCTGTGCATAAGAGATTAGTTTTGAGGCATAAACGGCTCCTTCAAGTTCGTTTTCGGAAACCGAAGTACGGTATTTGCCATAACCTGAAGATGTTATTTTTTCCTCTTGCGCCCCGGTTACACATGCTGTCTCTTTTTCTGCCGGAACAACCTCATAAAGGTCTTTTTGTAAAGCTCCGTATTCCCCGCTTAATTCGGTGCGCAACTCTTTCTGCGCCGATATATACCTTGCAAATACCGCTTCGGTAATCAGATTCAGCGGTATCCCTTCATCCAGTGCGGTAATGGAGGTCCATTTTCCGGTTCCTTTCTGTCCTGCCGAATCCAGTATCCTGTCTACGAGGAAATAATCTTTTTCTCTATATTTTAATATATCCGCCGTAATTTCCACCAGATAACTTTTTAGTCTGCCTTCGTTCCATTTCCCGAATAAAGCGGAGATAGCTATATTATCCAACCCTATTAACTTTCCGGCTATATCATATCCTTCGCAGATGATCTGCATATCTCCGTATTCGATACCGTTGTGTACCATTTTTACAAAATGTCCTGAACCTCCTTCTCCTATCCAGGTCGTGCACGGTTCCTCGTCCTTCCCTACTCTTGCCGTAATGGCTTCGAATACGGGTTTTATG
>CAYVED010000007.1:62416-72078 GCA_964449975.1 uncultured Muribaculaceae bacterium | reverse complement strand
GAGAAAGAACAATATTATAATGAACCATCTGTTTAAAATAACCGGCATTCTTAGTACGAAGCATTTGTAACTTCTGGTATACAATTGAATGAGTCGCCTTACTATCTCTAGTTACCCGATAAGCATCATGAATAAAATCAGGGCCATCTAGACTTACACAAACCAAAAAATCATTTTCAATAAGAAATTCGGCTATTTTTTCGCTCATCAGTGTCAAGTTTGTCGTTAACACATAATGAATTTGGGAATTCTTTTTTTTGACATATTCAACAATTTTTTCTATGATTTGGAAGTTTAGTAATGCTTCTCCTCCATAGAAGGAAATATTTTTAAATACATCTTCGTTTTTTTCGCAATGACTAAGATAATGATCTATTGCTTTTTTTGCCGTTTCCCAATCAATATTTTTTGACCCGTGTATGCGTGAAACATTAGTGTATGCTCCTGAATACACACAGTATTTGCACCTTAAATTACATCTTTCCGTTATTGAAAATACTAAATTAGTGATGTGGTTATCCACTTTCAATTTGATTTTTGCGAAACTGGAGAGTGTTGAGGACAATGATAATTCTGGAATTGTAAAAGGTTTTAGTACATCTAATTCTAGTTGTGTTTTACGTAGTTCCAACAATTGTTCTGATATTTTTTCTTCGTCAATATCAGCTTTGTGTTTTTCAATAATTTCAGAATCATTTAATATATACGAATCATCAAGAATTTTTTCACAAATCTCATCTACAGATATCAATTCATTGGAATATCTATCATAAATATAGTTCTGATTATTGACTTCAAAAGATATAGCACTTACATTTTTAAATAACATTTCTCAGAAAAAAAGTAACTAACTTCATTAATATTAATGAAGTTAGTCTTTGTTAATAAATTAGTTACTATCCGCTGATTCTTGCAGTGTGGCTCCCTGCACCTGAAGCGCTTGTTTTGGGCTCGCAAATACAACAAGCACATCCTCCGGGCTTCCCGAGATCGGCTACCTGGTGGTCGGGTATTAGACCTCCTTGAATAGAAGACATTTTTTTTGTTGGTAGTACGATATTTGAACGTCCTAACAAAGTAATTTTTTTTGTTTTCATTTTTTTGTTTTTGTTTCAGCACAAAATTAATAAATTCGATGTGATTTTGAGCCAAATTTTATTTTACGTTCTCTTGCGTAGTAGGTTGATAATCAGTGTATTTGAAATATTTTTTTTTTACGACTTTTGACAGGGATTATAAATGGTTGATTGGCAGTAGATTATGGGCAAAGTGGCCGCGATATGAAAAAATTATAATTTCTGTAAAAAATAATCTCACTTTCCGATTTGTAATTACCTGATAATAAGATTATTTTTAATATTTATTTTTATACATTAGTGTTTAGAGGTAAAACCTAACTTTTTTAGCGTGATTTTTGCAACATTTAATAAACGGGTAATGATTTGGTAACAATTTGACGATTTAGATTGAATCCTTTATATATCAGCGATTTAAAACACTGATAAACCTGAATAGGTAACGGATTTTCAATGAGTGAACTTCATTGCTTTTCTTCATTTTGAAGTAGCTTAATCAGCTCTTGCACAAAGGTAATCATCTTTTTTGAATATCAAACTAACCTCTTTCTATTTTCTGATTCAATAGCAAAGTTAAGCCCCGAAACATCATTTGTACTTCGGGGCTTGAATGTGCTAGCAAGGGTGGATAATCTAACGATTCTTAGTTTTCTTCAAACGTAGATTCTTCCCCTATGGCTTTTATTTCGTCAAGAAGTAGCGTCTGAAGTTCTTCTTTGGGTAACAGTAGTTGATATTCTGCTACTCCAATTTAGTTTGTTTATATCCTGCAAAGCTATTTCTACATCCAAGTGGTCTTTGTCTGCACATAGAATAATACCTATTGATTGGTTTTCATTCTCTCCACGCTCTAAACGGTCAAGCAATGAAAGATACATATTCATTTTGCCAACATATTCAGGCTTGAAGCCTCCAATTTTCAATAGCAACGAGCGAACGCAACCTTCTGTGAAAGAAAAGCATATCTACGAAATATTCCTTGTTGTTATACTCTAACCGATATTGATTGCCCATAAAGGTAAACCCTCGACCTAATTCCAAAATGAACGATTTTATTTTGGCTACCAATCGTTTCTCCAACTCCAATTCTTTGATAGGTTCTGTTATTCCGAGAAACCCCAAATTATAAGAACTTCTGAATACCTCATTGGCATAATCGGCTTGCACTTCGGGTAATGCAATATCAAAGTTATTACTTTTGATTTGTGACTGACGATTGGCATAGGTATTCATCTTTATGGCATTGAGTAACAGATCTCTCGACCAACCTTTTTACAAGCACCCTTCGGCATAGAACAAAGTTTCGGGAACTGGCAAAGCCTTATCAAGAAGTAGTAGATTTTGTATCTTCCTGATAATGACGTTCGTATAACCGTTTCATGTTCCATAGATTACGAGGAGAAACGCCCATATCAGGGAACTGCTCTTTTAAGTCAATAGACAATCTATTAACTACACCACTACCATATCCACCCTATAAATTTTTCTCAAATTGCCATTTCGGGCAAAAAGCAGTTTGAGGTAAATAGTTAATTTGCAATGTATTATATTCTGGTCGCTTCGTTTCTTAAATACCGTTTTTACTAGGGGACAGATCATAAGTAGATTCACCGTTGGGTTGCTATGTATCAGGCATATAGCTAATAGGGTCTTGTAATGAAGCGAGACTGTTATAATGGTGATTTCAAGTTATCAGTAATACGTGATATGTATGCAAATCATTTATCTTTGTTTGAGCCGCAGGATAGCTAAACATTTCAGCTTATCCGGACATGGCTTTTAGCCTTAAATCCGGGCTAAGAGAGATGTGGAAACGGTGTTAAAGAAAGAGTATAAATGACAAAAAGATTCTCTAGTATGAGAAACTTTTTTGGTTTGTTACTTAAATTTTAAGGATATTCAGTTATTTTAAGCTGCTTGCTGCGGCAAATAGAGGGGCCTATTTAAGAAGGTAGTTTATAAATACTTTTATAAGCTAAGGGCAAGATCTTCTATCTTTTTGATAGTATTGTTGATGTCGAATTTGTTTTTTTGTTTCCGGACACCGTTTAACATTTGGTTTTTATACGACGTATCCGTCAGTATAAGGAGTATGGCTTCAGCCATACTGTTTTCATCTTCTATAGGGACTAAAACTCCGGCATTCCCATTGTCAAGAATCTCTGACGGCCCTGTCGGGCAGTTGGTTGAGACGATAGCTTTTTCTAAAGACAGAGCTTCTATCAGAACGGTAGGAAGACCTTCGAATTTTGAGCTTAATACAAATAGCTCGCTCTTTCTGATCCAGGGATAAGGATTAGCCTGCAAACCTAAGAAATAGATCCTGTTTTCCAGGCCAGACTCTCTGCATAATGCGGTTAGCTGTTCCCGGCTTTTTCCTTCACCGATGATATACAGGTTTTCGGTTATTTTATGTCGATCTATAAGAATTTTGTATGCTTTGATTAATGTAGTCAAGTCTTTTTGGCTCTCTTCAAGCCTTTGTACTGCCAGAATATAAGGAAACCCGGCAAGAGGAGAATTTATCGGTTGCATGGACTTTTTTTCGATAGCATCGAAGTCGAATGCATTATATATGGTTATAAATTTATCCTGTAAGTTCGGGAACATCTCTATCCCCTCCTCTCTCATTTCATTACAGATAGTCACTATCTTATCATAGGTATTAAGTTTTCCGCCTAACCGTTTTAGTTTTTGTGCATGGCCGTTATGATATTTTTTGAAACTAAAATGAAAGAAAGCGATTTTGGGTATAGTGGAATTTTTCAAAAAGGAGTAAAATGTAGAATCGAAATCAATAACAATATCGCTATCTTCAATCAGTCTGTTGAGGTTTGTTTGTTGAACAACCCGGCGGATTGGGTTTAAAACAACTTCATCGTAGCTCTTTTTTAAAAATGGTAATTTCTGAAAACTTTTTTGCTTGCGGTATTTTATAAGAAAATGGTTTTTAACCAGATATGAAACGGGTACGTCATAAGGAACTTGTTTTATACAAGTTTCTTGTTCTTCCATGCAAATTCCTACAGCCAGTCTGATTGAGAATTTATTCCTGTCAAATTGCTTCAGGTATTCTATTAAAATGGTCTCAATACCGCCTTGCAATAAACGGCTGACAATAATTAAGAGTCTTTTTTTCATGGAGTAAATATATTTCTGCAAATATAATTACTATTCTGTCATTTAGAAACTGTTTTGATTTTCCACAATCCTTTCCTGTTTATTAGCGGATATTGTTTACCGTTCATGCTCCGAGTGATTTTTCGGTGCGGTCAGATTCTTTGATTCGCCGGATTGTTTCGCTATCGTCCTCGTGGTTATGACTTTTATTTATCAATTCTGCTTATGGAGTTTCCGGTGCTCGGTTAGCTTTGCAAGGATAACGAATTGGTAATACCCGTCCAGACATGCTTTTATGAATCCGGCTTTACCGTCTCTTATGCCTCCCTTTAAAATATAAGTTTTGAAAAAACGAAAGAAAGGACGGTAGAAAAAAGCCAGTAGGCCATAGTGTTTATGCTGTTTTTTGATAACCTCATTTTGTGTATATTCATTTGTTTTTCTGATAATATCCTCAATGCTGTCATTAGCCAGATGAATAAAAGCCAGATCCCGGCGCTTAGGTGGTATTGAATATAAAGGGCCCTGCACTATTGGAGATACATGGATAATCGGCGGCCATACCGTTCCTTCTTTTTTGAAAAATCGTAGAATCGGATCCGGATAAAGACAATGCATGAATTTACCCATAAAGTAGTTTTTTCGCGGGATATAAAAACCTGCCGGGCAATTAGCTTCCGAAATCCGTTTATATAAATATTGTTTTAATGCCTCTGGAACAATCTCGTCTGCATCTACGACCAAAATCCAGGGGCAAGATGCCTGTTGAATAGCAAAGTTGCGTGCAGGTTCCACTATATTGTATTCTTTTTTTTCAAAAGTGACTATTTTACAGTCGTATTTTTTAGCTATTTCAATGGTGTTGTCAGTACTTTCCATGTCACAAATAATTATTTCATCGAAATTCTTAACCGCTTCGAGAACCTGTACTAAATGTTTTGAAGCATTATATGTATTTATTACGACTGATATTCTCATTGTGATATGTTTTTAAATGGAACTTGTCCTGCAAAGATATTAAAAATAGATTTAAGCATATTAAGAAACTGTTTTGATTTGTTCCCGAAATTATTTTAAGGATATTTTTCTGCTGTTTTAAGTTGCTTACTGCGGACAATAGCGAGGGCCTGTTTCACAAGGTAAGCAGATGAACCGAACATGAACTTTTTTAATTATAAATTCAAAGCAGTTTCTAAGAATCCGCTTTTTATTTGGTCTGATATAAACTGTGAAACAGAACGATATTTTATAATATGAAACAGACGAATGCAGACGGCATGATATTGTTGTATATTATTGATTAGAATTCATAAGAAGTGTCCTGTTATTATCCATATAGCCTTTGTCTCTGCCATGAGAATAGGGAGGCACAGTGCAGTACCCCGGGGAGTATTTTAAAAGATGTTGCTGAAAAAGAGAGTATATTATTTATTTTTTTATCTTTGTAAAAATCATTAGAAGCTGTTTTGGGTTATTGCCGAAATTATTTTAAGGATATTTTTTTTGCTATTTTAAGTTGCCTGTTGCGGTTAATAGCTGGAGTTATTTAACAAGGTAAGCGGATGAAACGAAAATGAGTTTTTTAATCAGAAATTCGCCCTAAGCTATGATTAAAAGAAGTTTTAAACGTACGAAAAGCGCAAAAAAGAACTGATAAAAAATGATATTGGTAGATTCAAAACAAGTTTCTTAATTTAATAAAGAGAATATGTATAGCGGAAGTTGTAAATCTTTTAAAGGCAGGTGCGGGGCATTTGTACTGTTATTTATGTTCCATGTTCTGCTTGCCGGAGCGCAGAATGCTGTTATTGATAATATTCATGCGCGTAAAAGCGTAAGGAGCTATAAGACTAATCCCGACGGAAGTGCGGTTCCTGTTTCCAGAGATACCCTGGAGATTATAGTAAAGGCCGGAATGGCTGCTCCTACGGCAATGAACAGGCAGCCCTGGGAATTTTTTGTAATTACCCGAGGAGAAAATAAAGGTGCTGATCCTATGGCGGTACTGGCGGATAAGCTGCCGTATGCGAAGATGTTGAAGAGCGCCGGAGCTGCTATTGTGGTTATCGGAAATCCGGAAATAGGTAAATTGTGGCAGCACGATTGTTCCGCTGCTGCGGAAAATATCCTGCTTGCAATAGAGTCTATGGGGCTTGGCGGGGTTTGGACGGCCGGTTATCCTTACGAAGAAAGGGTATCGGCGATAAAGGAAACTCTCGGGATTCCGGATCCTTATCTGCCGCTGTGCGTAATTCCTGTGGGTTATCCGTCAGGAGATACCAAACCTAAGAATAAATGGAAGCCGGAGAAAGTGCACTATAATAAATGGTAATTATCAGTTATTTAAATTATAATGGATCTCTGCGGAATTCGGGAAATTCCACAGGGATTTTTATTGGTATTTATGGTTTTTAGATTATTTTTGCGTTCGTTTTTCCAAATAGTTTGAAAATAGTTAGGGAAAATGAATGTTTAATTGTTTATGATAATAAAGCGAATATTAAATACGATGAAGTTAAAAAAATTATTTCTCTCACTTTTACTTTCAATCTTTGCATTGAATGTATTTGCCCAGGATAATCCTGTGAGCTGGAGTTCAAAAGTTGTTAATGTGAAGGGTAACGTTTATGAAATACTGTTTACCGGAACAATCGGGGATAAATGGCATATTTATGATCTTGGCCCTTATCAGGACGGACCTATCGCTACCACCGTTACTTTTTCGGGAGGTCAAGGCGTAAAAATTCAGGGAAAACCGTATCTTAAGACAAAAGCGCACAGATATTTCGACCAGATGTTCAATATGGAAATAGGAACATGCGAGAGCGGGGTTATAATAGCGCAGAAAGTAGAGGTTACTTCCAGCCAGGAGACGGAGATTACCGCCGTTATAGAGTGGCAGACCTGTAATGACGGCAGTTGCCTTCCTCCTACCGATGAGGAGATTAGGATTAAGCTGCCTGCTGCTGAAGGCGTCGCTGTACCTGCCGCTACTCCGTCGGTGAAAGATCAGACAAAGGACGTTGCCTCCGTTAAGGCGGCGGATCCTGCTGCTGCAAAGGAGATTAAAAGGACGGAAGGAGCACAGCCTGCAGATGAGCAGGGCGTAAAAGAGATTGTCGGTGAAGACCTTGGTATTGCTGCCGCCGAAGATAAAGGAGAAATGAAAGAAGCGGAGGCTATTGCCGTACAAGAGAGCGGTTCTTCATCAAAATCTTTATGGGGGATTATTCTGGAAGCTATTGCATGGGGCTTTGTAGCATTGCTTACTCCCTGTGTTTTCCCTATGGTTCCCATGACCGTTTCATTCTTCCTTAAAAACTCCGGAGGAACAAAAGCCAGGGGAAAGTTTTTTGCTTCGTTTTACGGATTTTCAATAGTGGCTCTTTATACGGTTCCTATTGCCGTAATTATTCTTATGACATATATATTGGGAGGGGATGCTGTTACGGCCGATATTTTTAACTGGCTTGCTACGCACTGGATTCCTAACGTTATATTCTTTATTATATTCGTATTATTTGCCGCAAGTTTCTTCGGCGCATTTGAGATCACCATGCCGAGCTGGATGGTAAACAAAACCGATTCGAAGAGCGATAAAGGCGGTTTGGTAGGAGTGTTTTTCATGGCTCTTACCCTTGTGCTGGTATCTTTTTCTTGTACCGGGCCTATAGTAAGCTCTGTGCTTATAAAAAGTACGCAGGGTGAGATATGGGAGCCTATCATTACTATGCTGGCATTTTCCGTTGCTTTTGCCCTTCCTTTTACCGTATTCGCGTTCGCTCCGTCTTTGCTTAAAGATCTTCCTAAAAGCGGGGGGTGGCTGAATTCGGTTAAAGTTGTGCTGGGATTTATCGAGCTTGCCCTGGGACTTAAATTCCTTAGCGTGGCCGATCAGGTTTATCAATGGGGAATTCTGGACAGAGAAGTTTATCTTGCTATATGGATTGTGATATTCTTTTTACTCGGTCTTTATCTGCTGGGCAAACTGAGATTTGTACATGATACTCCGGAGGAGCATGTATCGGTGAAAAGGCTCTTTTTAGCGATAACAGTGTTCTCTTTTGTGGTGTATATGATTCCGGGTATGTGGGGCGCTCCTCTTAAGGCGCTCAGCGGTTATCTGCCTCCGGTTGAGAGCATAGACTTCAACCTGGCAAAATCCAATGTCGTTGCGGGGAACAGCACTATATCTTCACATGAATTGCCTGCAAAGAAATATACCGATATGAAACTTAAACATATTGATGGGATTCCGGGCTTCTTCGATTATCAGGAGGCGCTCGATTATTCCGCAAAAGTGAATAAACCTGTATTTATAGATTTTACCGGAGCGGCATGCGTGAATTGCCGTGAAATGGAGAGCAGGGTTTTCAGCGATCCTAAAATAAAGGAGATGTTTAATAATGATTTCGTGTTTGTTTCAATTTACGGAGATGTTAAATCCGAAGTTGCGGAGGCCGACTGGGTTACCCTTCCTAACGGGAAAGTTCTTAAACAGCTTGGTAAAATAAATACCAATCTCGTGATGACAAAATATAATGTAAACGCGATGCCTTACTATATTATAGTAGATGCACAGGGGAAAGAGGTTGTTTCTCCAAGAGGATACGATCTGGATAAGGAAGCGTTTATTAAATTCCTGCAGAATGCCCTGGCGGTATATAAAAAATAACCGGAATGTCTGAACCCGCGGAACGGCAGACATATTGTCAATACTGTACGTTTCCTGATATATGAAAATGTAAAGGTTTGTCTTACAAGGGCAGCCTTTTTTTATACTTTATTGCTGTAAGAAAAAAAATCTTAATTTTGCCCTTTTAACTTAGGATGGCGGATAAAGCGGGAGAGTATTGATGCAAAATATATCAGAACAGAACGAGCATTTTTTTAACGAGGCTTTTCAGCGGCATTTTGATAGGCTTGTCGCCTATATTTACGGTTATTGTAAAGATTGGGAGATGGCACGGAATATCGCTCAGGATACCTATGTGTCTTTCTGGGAAAATATAGATAAAGTAGATTCCGCAAAAACAGCTCTTCCTTACCTGTTCTTTATAGCCAGAAACAAGACGCTGAATACTATGAAAAGGGATATAGTGAGGGAAAAATACAGCAATTATACGCATAGAAGAGAGATGGAGATAAATTACAGAGCGCTGGATTCAGGCACTATGGATGCGGTATATACTGATGAGGTGGGGAGGCTTATAGCTAAAAGTGTGAAGCAGATGAATGATAAGGTTAAGGAGACGTTTTGTCTGAGTCGTTTTAAGAATCTTAAAAACGAGGAGGTTGCCCGGGCATTGGATGTTTCTGTAAAAACGGTGGAATACAGAATGGCCTCCGCTCTCAGGATATTGCGGAAAAATCTGAAGGATTTCTTACAGGTTATAATTATATTTTATACTTTTATAATTAAATAAAATTTAGTATTAGGAGGATGAATTATGTTAGATAAAATGC
>CAYVED010000007.1:0-62406 GCA_964449975.1 uncultured Muribaculaceae bacterium | reverse complement strand
ATCTTATAATGGAATTTGGGGAATAACAATGAATAAGAGTTTGTTAATAAGACATATAAAGGGGGAGGCGACTCCTGTGGAGAGGGAGGCCGTCGTTTCCTGGATAAATAAATCCGGAGAGAACGAGGCTTATTATATAGCTCTTATGAATCTGGTAGTTCTGGAAAATGTTTCAAAAGAGCATCCCGCAAGCAGATATATTACTCCTGAAATTAAAGAGGATTCTTTTAATATAATAAAGAAGAGGATTTCCGCTGAAGGAAGCAGCTACAAGGGCGGTTTCAGTGTAAAGAAACATACTGTCGGGAGAGTATGGAAATGGGTTTCATGTGCCGCAGCCGTGCTATTGGCGGTATCCGTGGCATTTAATATTTACAGATTCGGGGTGGAAGAGGGTATTGTTGTTGCAAATAAAGTCCCGGCCGTTGCCGGCATTATGAATACGTATTATACGGAGAAAGGGGTGAAAGGGAAAATCATGCTTCCCGACAGTTCGTTCGTATGGCTGAATTCGGGCTCGAGGATTACTTATCCCGGAAATTTCGACAGTGATAAGCGGCGCGTTTCTTTTGAAGGAGAGGGATATTTTGATGTAATGAGTAATCCGCAGTGGCCTATGGAGATAGTTACTCCCAAGGGCATGAGAATAGAGGTTCTGGGGACTAAATTCCATATTAAATCTTACATGGACGATGACGACGAACAGGCTACATTGTTCTCCGGAAGAATAGATATATCGAAGTCCGAAGGAGGCAGATATATTCTCACCGGAAAAAAGCTCAAACCGAGAGAATCGCTGAAGTTTACCAGAAAGGATGATATTATCCTTACTCCCGTAGCGGATACCACGAAAAAGGTGGCATGGAAAAGAGGAGAACTGTTATTTGAACAAACCCCTATGCCTGAGGTTATTAAAATGCTGGAAAGATGGCACGGAGTGAAAATGGTCGTAAAAGACCCGGAAGTATTGTCTTATAAATATACGGCCAGTTTCGGGGCCGAGTCTATCGTTCAGATAATGGAGCTTTTCAGATTCACATCTCCTTTGGATTACAATATAAAAGATAATAAAATATATCTGAAAAAAAGAGATATACAAAAGAGGAAAAAACTTTAGGGTAAAAGCTAAGTAAGATGTTATATTAATCAGATAGGTTTTAAGGTTAATATAAAAAAGTAAATCTCACTTACTTAAATTATTTCAACAAAAGGCGGCGTTCTATACGAACGTCGTTTTTTATGGTATAAGGGTACTTTTTGCAGTAATATTCTGTTTTATCGTTTATATAATGAATTATTTTCCGGATAAAAAAATTTTTAGGGTTGGGTTAATCCGATTTTGTTAAAAAGGATATAACCTAATTATGTATATTTTATGATAAGAACAGCTATTTACACTTTGTTAAAACAAAAAGCATTGTATGCTTTGTTGTTTATGACATTCTCTTTTTGTGCGGCTGCTCAGAATGTTTCGCTTAAAATGGATAATAAATCTTTGGGCGAAGTACTGAACGCCATAACCCATGCTACCGGATATAAATTCGTATATTCGGATGCGTTAAAGGAGATAAAGTCTACGGTTTCTGTTAATTGCAGCAATAAAGATCTGAAAGCGGTGCTTGACGAGTTGCTGCGGGACAAGCAGATAAGTTATAAAATAGAAGGAAAGAATATTGCATTGTCTCCTTCTGCCGTCGTTCCGCAGAAAGCCGGCGCTAAAGAGCTTCTAATAAAAGGTATTATTACGGATGAAAACGGGGAGTTGCTTCCTGGAGTTGCAATCCGGAATAAAACGAAAAACAAATTTGCCGCATCGGATCTGGACGGGAATTATGAGATAGAGGCAGGTGCCGGCGACATACTTCTTTTTACATCTATCGGGATGGCAGATAAAAGCATTACTTTTTCAGGGAAGTCTGAAAAACTTAATGTTATTATGAATACGGATATTATAGCCCTTAATGATGTGGTTGTAACCGGTTACCAGACTTTGTCCAAAGAGAGATCTACCGGTTCGTATGCTGTCGTTACTTCGGAAAAGATTAATAATAAATTATCTGCCAATGTTATGGAAAGGCTCGAAGGTATGATTGCAGGTCTTAATACCAACAGGGGAGATATAGAGATAAGAGGAACTTCTACTTTACAAGGAGTTTCCAGTCCGTTGTATGTAGTGGATGGAGTGCCTTTTGAAGGGGGGAACAGTACCAATGCGGGGATTCTGGATGTGATTAATCCTGCCGATATAATAAACGTGACCGTTTTGAAAGATGCTACGGCAGCTTCCATATACGGAGCGCGTTCCGCCAATGGTGTAATTGTTATCACCACCCGCAGCGGTCAGGTGGGAAAAACCAGGGTAAGTTATAACGGGAGTGTAAATTTCAGGGGATTACCGGACAGGGACTATCTTAACAGGATGAATAGTAACGAACTGGTAGATTATATGTTGGCTGTAAATAATTCTCATCCGGGATTAAGACGTTCCAATGCGAGACAGTGGCAGAATGATGTACAGACATTGATCCTTGATTTGAGAGAAGGTAAAATATCTCAGGAACAGTTCGATAATTCTCTTGCCCCGTATCGTAGGGGCGACAGATACGATCAGGTTGTGAATGAGTTTCTTAGAAAGAAAAGGGTTATACATCAGCATAATCTTGCTTTCAGCGGAGGTACGGATATTTATAAATACAGCATTTCTGCGAACTATAAGGGTACCGCTCCTTATGAAAGGGCTCAATATGAGAATCGTATGGGATTTAATTTTAAGAATACATTCGATTTTTTTAAATGGCTTCAGATAGACGCCGGTATTATAAACAGCAACGAAAGCGCGGATTATGATAACGGTATACTTGGAATGAGCTATCTTAACGGTGGCCCTTCGTCGTTTTTTATGTTCAGGGATGAGGATGGCAACCCGCTTCAGATGTACGCCGTAGGCCCTTCGCAATATAAATCGCAGAAGGAGATAGACAGATTGAAGGGACTGGGATTGCAGGACGAGACCTTTCTCCCTGTGAATGAGTTGAGTAACAGGCGTTATACATATAAAACCAATTATCTTAATATTAACATAGGGGCGAAATTCAAAATTATAGAGGGGCTTACCGCGACATTAAGATATCAGACGGAAAAAACAACCGGTTTTTCCAAACAATATGACAGTAGAGACGCATGGTCTGTAAAAAATATGATAAATGATGCGACCCAGATAGATAAGAAAACGGGAGCGCGCAAATTCAACGTGCCGGCAGGGGGGCAGATACTGCAAAAGAATATTGACAACTTTTCTTACACCGTAAGGGGACAGGTAGATTATAGCAAACAGATAAATAAAGATCATTCCATACAAGCGCTTGCCGGTGCTGAGGTCAGAAAGATAGTTGTTTCCGGAACCGGTTTTTACAGATTGGGATATGATGATAATAATCTATCATGGTCTGAGATAGATGCGCTGACAATGTCTAAAATGCTGTCGGGAACCGAGTCTTTGTCCGGAACTTTCTCTTTTAAGAACATGCTTAACGAAATAAAATCGATATATAATGACGACAGATTCGTATCATTTTATGCAAATGCTTCATGGAGTTACAGAGAGAGGCTCTCTTTAACCGCTTCTATCCGTATGGACCAGTCCAATTTGTTCGGAACCGATCCTAAATATCAGTATCGTCCGCTATGGTCGGCCGGAGCGCATTACGTATTGCTTAAAAATTACGGAAACTGGCTGGACAGACTGGCTGTGAGGGCTACTTACGGGATTAATGGCAATGTTGCTA
Organism: uncultured Muribaculaceae bacterium; assembly: GCA_964449975.1. GTDB lineage: Bacteria > Bacteroidota > Bacteroidia > Bacteroidales > UBA932 > Egerieousia. The sequence goes on along the minus strand of CAYVED010000007.1, from coordinate 58,621 downwards.
AGAAAACGGGGCCTTATCTGATCGCTACGGTGGGTAATAATAATTATTATACGAACGAAAATACTATGTCTATTGTTTCTCCACCCAACGATCAGTTAAGATGGGAAAAGACAAATGTATTCAATATCGGAGTGGATTTTAATCTGTTCCGGAACAGGCTGAACGGTTCCGTAGAGTTCTATAATAAGAATACTACCGATCTGCTGGGAGCTTTCTCGATAGATCCTACTTTGGGCTGGACATCGGTAGAAAAGAATTTCGGCAGCATGGTCAATAGAGGGGTTGAAGTATCGCTCAATAGCGTGAACATAGATAAACGTAATTTCAGATGGACTACCAATTTTATATTCAGTTATAATAAAAACGAGATAACCAGAATAGAATCTTCGGATGAATCGGCCTATAGTTATTTTTATGCGTTAAATAACAGAAAAGGTTATCCTATGGACGCTTTGTTCAGTATAAGGTATAAGGGGCTTAATGAAAAAGGCTTCCCTGTGGCCCTTAAGGCCGACGGTACTGATTGCAATAATTACGGAGAGCTTACCAAAGACGATCTGGTATATTCCGGAACGTATAACCCTCCTTATAATGCTTCATTATCAAATACTTTATCATATAAGGGTATTGAACTGGGTTTCATGTTCGTATTTTCCGGCGGACATGTGATGCGGGATGTGGCTTCTACTTATCTTATCACCTCCCATCCCGTTTATACCGTATCCAATACGGACAGGAATATGATAAATTACTGGAAAAAACCGGGAGACGAGCTGGATCCCGATTGTAATCCTGCATATATGTTCGGCTCTCAGTACAGAACGGCTACCGAGACTATATGGAGGGCTGCGGATAAACATGTTAAAAAGGCGGATTTTATAAAACTCAGGGATGTAACCCTGGCTTATAACCTTCCTGCTTATCTTTTGAAAAAAACTTTCATAAGCGGGGTAAGAGTTTCATTCCAGGCGAGGAATTTATGGTACTGGGCTGCAAACGGGAAGGGATTGGATCCGGAGGTTTGGAAAGGCAGCTCTATAAACAATAGAACTTCAGGTTATCCTACCAGGGGGGTACGTTATCCTGCTGAATTTATAATTGGTTTAAATCTTAATTTTTAATAGCATGAAGAAGATATTATATATGATATTGGCGGTCTCCTCCGTTGTGGTTTTGCAGGGGTGCGGAGATTATCTGAATAATCCGCCTAAAGGTATGACAATTCCGGAGAGGGCGGAAGATTACAAGAAATTAATGGCCTCCTCAAGTATGATGGGTAATACTTTATCGTCGGATCAGGAGTATCTTACGGATAATATACATCTGTTTAATAAAGATGCTTCGGCTTCTTACTATGTGTTTGTAAATAAGGATGAGTCCTTACAGAATATTTATTCTTTCAAACCGGGGCAGATCAATGCTATGGGAACTATGGATTATAACTGGAATTATGCCTACGGGAGGATATTTACGTGGAATACTGTTATAAATAATGTGATGGATTCAAAAGGCGCTCCCGATGTTCAGAAGAGGGCCTTGAAAGCCGAGGCTTTATTCGGGAGGGCTTATGATTATTTTATGCTTGTGAATGTTTATGGCAGGCATTATGACAAAGCTACTGCGTCAAAGGATTACGGCATCCCGCTTATTACAGAAGAGAATATTAATCAGAAATTTACAAGACAGACCGTTCAGGAGGTTTATGATAAGATACTGGCCGATCTTAAAGAGGCTGAAGCTGATCTTCCGGAGAAAACGGATTTTAAAAACCATCCGGATCAATGCGCCTTAAAGGCTTTCTATGCAAAAATATATTTTTATATGGGAGATTATGCCAAAGCTCTGGATTATGCTGACAAAGCGCTGGCCGTTAACAGTAATATTCTGGATCTTAATGATTATATTATGCAAACGGGGAAAACTTGGGACAGAGTAGTGCTTAAAGCTGATCCTACGAAGCGTTTCCCCGACATCGACCATCCTGAAAATATCTATGTAAGGTGGAATTCAGGTCAGTTGCACGGACAGGTTGCCCTGTCACGCTCTTTAAGGGATGTATTCAAAAAGGATACGGAACATGATACCACGGATTTGCGTAAGTATTATTTTACCTCCGAAGACAGCGTCAGTTTCGGGAGTACTCCCGCTTTCTTTAAGGGAGAGTGTATATATGCTTTTTATTCAAATGTAAATACCGGTCTTTCATCTGTCGATACTAAACTTATCGCCGCCGAATGCGAGGCCAGGGTGGGAGATAAAGATAAAGCTATGGCGCATATTAACGATATAAGGATGAAACGTTTTATCAATAAACTGGCTCCGTCTGAGATTAAATTGTCCGCAGCGACAGGTAAAGAGGCTTTGTTGAAGGTCCTCGACGAGAGAAGGCGGGAAATGATGATGAAAAATCAGCGGTTGTTCGATCTGAAACGTCTGAATAAAGAGACTGAGACTCAGACTACTTTCACTCATAGCGCCGACGGACAGGCATGGACTTTAGCTCCCGGCTCCAATTTGTATATATTTCCTATAAACAATGTCGTAATAGGGTATAATCCGGATATGCCGCAATATGACAGGAAGTAATTAGAAACCTTCGTTAAACAGACCCCGCTATTTGCGCAGTAAGCAGTTTAGAATAGCTGGAAAATATCCTTAAAATAATTTCGGTAACGAACCAAAACAGTTTCTTAATTAAAAATATTATAAAGTCTCTTATCATGAGAAAAATATTAATGATCCTGCTTATATTGGCAAGCCTGCGGCTTTCCGCCCAGGAAGGAATAGAATTCCGGCACGGTACATGGGCGCAGACCAGGGAGCTTGCCGCCAAAGAGAATAAGCTTATTTTTGTGGATTTTTATACGCAGTGGTGCGGTCCTTGTTACAATATGGCAAAAACGGTCTTCACTCTGTACAGCGTAGGTACGTTCTATAATACCAACTTCATAAACATGAAGATAGATGCAGAGAACGGGGAAGGTGTCGAGCTTGCGAAAAAATACGGTATAAGGTCTTATCCTACATATTGTTTTATAGATCCGAAGACCGGAGAGATAGTGCATCGTGCCGGGGGAAATGTACCGGCGGATGTCTTTATTTTTACCGGGAAAAGCGCCCTCTCCCCCGAAACTACTTCCGTATATCTCGAAAAGGAACGTGCTGCCGGAAATAAACAACCGGAGTTCCTTCTTGCTTATGCAAATTACTGCGGCTCCTGCCATAAAAGGGATGAGGCAAAAGCTGCCGCCAGGGAACTTATTAAGATACAGGGATACGGGCTGGATAATCCGGAGGTGTGGGAGCTGTTTATTAAATTTATATCGGGAAGGGACAACACCCTTTTTGCCGAGTTGTGCGCCAATACCGATAAGTACAGAAAGATTTACGGCGCCGATAAGGTTGACGCCAAATTGTTTTCCGAGTGTACCTATGTTCCCGATACGGAAGAGTGGAACAGGATTCCCCGATTCAACGGCAAGGAGTTTCTCATGAAAAAAGCCGCAGCCGATATGGCTTTGCGCGGGAAAAATTATAAACTGGCAGCCGGACTTCTTGAAGAACTTATGGAGAATCCGGGCGATTTCAGGGATGAACTTTGCCGCTCCCTGCTATTTACCTCCCGTTCAAACCAGTACGGGGAACACCCTGAATTCTGGCATGACAAATGCCTTGAAATTGCGAGATATGTTGCATATAATAATCCCGAAAGAGATAATGTCCAGATACATTATGAATATGCCAGGCAGTTGGAGCTCAAACTTAAAAGGCTTGATGCTCCTCTTGTACAACCTGTTTACGGAACAAAAGAATACTCGATGAGGCCGGCAGGTCTGAAACCTAAGCCGAAACGTTGAAACTTTAATTCCGTGTAATTTATCAGGCCGGATATAACGGGTTATCCCTTATATCCGGTTTTTTACTATATTTGCAGCCGTTTCCCTAAAAAGTCTTACGGATATGAATAAAAAATTGCTGATTACTTTAAAAGAGTATTTCGTTATGACTCTTGCCATGTCTGTTTTTGTGTTCGGATGGACTGCATTCCTTATTCCGAACCAGATACCCGGAGGGGGTGTGACGGGATTTTCTTCAATAATTAATTACGCGTTCGGGATACCTGTTTCATATACGTACACCATAGTGAACATATTTCTTCTTGCGGCGGGAACTGTTATCCTGGGAAAAGGGTTCGGTATAAAGACAATCTACTGCATAGCCGTATCATCTTTAATGTTCGAGTTTTTCCCCATGATACCGTGGAGTTCCGATATTCCCGATAAATTGCTTAATGCCATTATAGGCGGAGCCTTCAGCGGCATAGGCATATCCCTTGTCTTTACGCAGGGCGGCAGTACCGGGGGCGTAGATATAATAGTCCTGGGAATCAATAAATATAAAGAAGTGGCTCCTGGAAAAATATATATGGTTTGCGACGCTCTTATAATAACTTCCATCCTGCTTCTTCCCGAAAAGGCATTGCAGGATGTAGTGTACGGATATGTTACCATTGTTGCATTTACCTATATGATAGATCTTGTGCTTACAGGAAGCAAACAGAGCGTACAGATACTTGTTATCTCCAAATATTATAAAGAGATAGCGGATAAACTGAATATGCTCGATAAAGGCGTTACCGCAATAAATTCGGTAGGATGGTATACCAAGAAAGAGGCCATGATACTGTTGATTGTTACCCGTAAAAATGAGATGCACGATGTCATGCGCGCTATAAAAGAGACCGATCATCACGCATTTCTCACAGTAACGGGAGTAATGGGCGTTTACGGCGAAGGATTCGAACAAATAAAAGGATAGAATAATAAAATGGGAAATTTCACACCTACTAGGTTACCTAGAACCATCAGAGAATATGTGTTGATGACATTGGCGCTGGCTGTGTATGTATTTGGCTGGATTGCGTTTATTATACCTTTCGGGTTTCCGGGAGGCGGCGTGGCAGGATTTGCTTCTATATTGTTTTACGGGTTCGATATTCCAATATCTTACAGTTATTTTTTAATGAATGCCGTGCTGCTTGTAATAGGCTTTATGGTACTGGGGAAAGGATTCGGGGTAAAGACGATATATTGTATAATAGTAACGTCGCTGATGTTCGAGTACATGCCTCTTATTCCGTGGCGTTCGGATATTGAGGATAAATTGCTTAATGCGATTATAGGCGGGGCTTTCAGCGGTATAGGTATAGGTGTTGTGTTTATGCAGGGCGGCAGTACCGGGGGAACCGATGTAATAGCGCTTATAATAAACAAATACAGGGAAGTATCGCCGGGTAAAGTGTTCCTCGTACTGGATTCCCTTATAATTTCATCTATATTGTTTCTTCCCGATAAAGGATTGCAGGATGTTATTTACGGTTATATAGAGATAATTTCGTTTACGTATACTATTGACTTATTGCTTACGGGGACGCAGCAATCGGTAAGGATAGAGGTGATGTCCAATAATCCGGAGCAGATTGCCGATAATGTGTGCGACCGTATAGGCCGGGGAGTAACCGTTCTGGATTCCGTAGGGTGGTATACCAAATCGGAAAACAAGATGCTGGTGATAGTGGTGCGGAAAGGTCAGATGCAGCAGACTATGCGCGAGATACATAAGGCGGATCCGCATGCCTTTATTAACGTATCTTCCGTTATGGGAGTTTACGGTAACGGTTTCAGCAGAATAAAAGCCAAATAATCAGTAATCCGCGTAATTAAATCTTAACAATTTTCCGGAATAACGGATATTCTTTTAACATACATTTGCTCTTATAAATGATGACAGATGTATGAATAATATCTTTGTGGAAATTTTCAAAATGATGGCATTCTGTTTCGCCATAGGGTTTGGAGTGGCGGCTATTATAAGGCTGATAGCTTATGTCGCCGACAGGCTGGATTTTTCTCATTCGCATATTCAGGAACTAAAACGGCTGAAACATATCCGCAAATTGCACCGGCTGCATGCCATGCATCTTACCTCTATTTCAAGGACAATAAGGGGGGAGATGCCTACTTCGGAACAGGAATTGGCCGAACTGGGAGAAGAAGCCGTATCGGGGAATTATTTTCCTCATGCCAGCAGGGGCCTTTCGGAGTTCAGCATAATGGATTATTATTATCCCGATGAAAAAATAGATATAATAGAGAAGTCTCAAAAATAGAAAAGCGAATATATGGAAAATATAGATTTCATGAGTTTGTTCCAGGGTGTGTCTACCATAATGAGCGGCGGGTGGGTCATTGCCGTTACCCGGATAGCGCTTATATGTCTGGGATTTGTACTGGTTTATCTGGGATGGAAAGGCATTCTTGAGCCTATGGTAATGATTCCTATGGGGATAGGTATGATCGCTATAAATTGCGGAACACTTTTTATGCCCGACGGAAGTTTGGGGAATCTTTTTCTCGATCCGATGCTTTCCCAGACAGGAGAACTGATGGATACCATGCAGGTGGATTTTCTCCAGCCGGTATATACGCTTACATTCAGCAACGGCCTTATAGCATGTTTTGTATTTATGGGTATAGGAACCCTGCTTGATGTAGGATATTTGTTGCAGAAGCCCTTTGCCAGTATGTTCCTGGCTTTATGCGCCGAACTTGGTACATTCCTTACAGTACCGGTCGCAAGTTTTATGGGACTGACCCTTAAAGAGAGCGCTTCGATAGCAATGGTGGGCGGAGCGGACGGACCTATGGTGCTTTTTACCTCCCTGGCCCTTGCAAAACATCTTTTTGTGCCTATCACGGTAGTGGCTTATCTTTATCTGGGGTTAACTTACGGGGGGTATCCGTATCTTGTAAAGCTGCTTATTCCTAAACGACTTAGAGCCATTAAGATGCAACCCGGCAAACAACCTAAACATTATGATGCGAAAGTAAAACTTGCGTTTGCAGTGGTGCTATGCGCGGTGCTCTGTTTCCTCTTTCCGGTGGCGGCTCCTCTTTTTTTCTCCCTCTTTCTGGGAGTTGCCGTAAGGGAGAGCGGGATGAAGCATATATATGATTTTGTAAGCGGTCCGCTGCTTTATGGTTCCACTTTTATGCTGGGACTTCTTCTGGGCGTACTGTGCGAGGCCTCCCTTTTGCTTGATCCGAGCGTCCTTAAACTTCTGGTGCTGGGTGTAGTGGCTCTGCTATTATCGGGGGTAGGAGGAATAATGGGCGGATATATAATGTATTTTGTAAAACGGGGCAATTATAATCCGGTAATAGGTATTGCCGCCGTAAGCTGCGTGCCTACGACCGCTAAAGTAGCTCAGAAAATAGTAAGCAAGGCGAATCCCAATTCCTTTATCCTGGGTGATGCCCTCGGCGCCAATATTTTGGGAGTTATTACCTCAGCGATCATTACCGGAGTTTATATTACTATTATACCGTATTTGTAAACGGCAGGTTACATGATAAAAGGCCGCTTAATAACAAAATTAAGCAGCCCATTTGATATAACAGGAAAATAATCCTGTCACCGGTTATTAGTTCTTTATGGCGGCTATCTCTTTTACCGCTGTAATAGCCGTGTCTATATCGGCGTCGGTGGTAAATGCTCCCACGCTCATACGAACCGTTCCGTGAATATCTTTGGTTCCTATATGTTCGTGTACGAGCGGAGCGCATTGTAATCCGGTACGTACGGCGATATTGTAATCCACATCGAGCATGGTTCCTACGTCGGCGGCCTCGAATCCCTTGATATTAAAGCTCAGTACGGGGTTTTTATTTTCGGGGCTGCCGGCGCAATAGGTGGTTACCCCTTCTGTATCCTGTAACGCTTTGCGCAGTCTGTCCCACAAGGTTATCTCCCTGCGGTGGATATTCATTATACCCTGTCCGGTTATCCATTTTACTCCGGCATTAAGACCGGCTACGCCGAGCAGGTTGAGGGTTCCGTATTCAAGACGGTAAGGGTATTCATCCAGATGAGCCGGGTATGCCGAGCGTACTCCGGTTCCTCCGGCACGGGTATGGTTAATGGTTATGCCTTCCCTTACATAAGAGCCGCCTATTCCGGTAGGCCCCATAAGACACTTATGTCCGGTAAAACAATAAACGTCCGTATTGCATGCCTGCATATCGAAATCTACCGCTCCGGCTCCCTGGCTGCCGTCTACTATGAACAGAACTCCTTTTTCACGGCATATTCTGCCTATTTCCGCCAAAGGCTGTATAGTCCCCAGGACATTCGAGCAGTGGGTTACGATCACGAATTTGGTATTCGGACGGATAGCTTTCTTTATATCGTCGGGATCCACGTATCCGGCAGCATTGAAAGGAACGTAGGTTACGTCGATCGTTCCGGCCTGGTTATGTACGTATAACGGGCGCAGAACCGAATTGTGTTCCAGCATGGTAGTAACTACATGGATTCCTTTTTCCACCAGACCGTTGATTATAAGGTTAAGTGAATCGGTTGCATTGTAGCTGAATGTAAGCCTGTTGTGATCCGTTCCGCCGTTGAAAAGTTTGGTAAGCATTTTACGTGTGTTATTGACTACCTCTTCTGTTTCTACCGCGGCATCGAATCCCGAACGTCCCGGATTGACACCGTGTTTACGATAAAAAGTGTTCATGAAATCATACACCGAATCCGGTTTTGGGAAACTGGTTGCCGAATTGTCGAGATAAATTAATTTACTCATAACGTTATGTTTTGTTTTGGTTATTGATTTTCTTTTTCCGGTAGTATAATTGCGTCGGCCACAACTTCCGCTATGGTCTTTATTTTTACTCCCAGTTTATATGTATGGTTTAACTGAATCAACTGATCCACGCAGTTATGGCAAGGCGTTATAACTGTTTTTGCGCCTGTTCTGCGTATCTGTTCCGCTTTTATTTCGCCTATTTTCAGGCGGCGTTCATTATATTCGCTCATTGCCAGCTTTCCGCCGCCGCCGCCGCAGCAGAAATTGTCGTTGCCGTAAGGGGTCATCTCAATGACTTTGTCCGCCGCTGCATTTACTACAAAGCGTATTTCATTGAGCAGCCCTCCGTTGCGTACGAGGTTGCAAGGGTCATGTATGGTTACCGGCTCGCTGTTCAGACTCTTATCCAGTTTTATCTTTCCTTGCCGGATATATTCGCCGATAAGTTCCACTGCAGTTATAGTATCGAAGTCGTATCGGGTCTTCAGGTAGTTAGGCCCTTCCCAGCGTAAAGCTCTCGACCCGTGTCCGCATTCGCCCAGTACCAGTCTTTTCCCGTGCAGCCTGTGGATTTCGTCATATATATTCCGGGCTATGCGTGCAGCCTGCTCCGTATTACCGTTAAAATATCCGTAGTTGGTTACATCATAATATTTTGAAGATAGCGTCCAGCTTTCGTTTGCCGCATAGAATATTTTCGCCATTGCGGAAATTGAGAGCGGAAAAAATTTCGGTTCGCGCGGATTCAGCGTATAGAATACGTTTTTATCGGGAAGATCTAAAAAGATTCCCGCCTTTTCGTCTTCAAGTTCGTCCTGCAATTCCTCTTCCATCCACTGTATTGTATCTGTGAACTCTTCGGTAGGAATACCCATGTTGTTGCCTGTTTCCAGGGCTGCGTCTACCGTAGACTGGAGAGTCTCGGGAACCATATCGAGCGCTACGAGGATTTCCCTCCCCTTTTTTACGATGAAAGGAATATCTACCCCTATGGAACAGTGTTTTACACATCTTCCGCACATCGTACATGCGCCGAACAGGGAATCTACCATCTCTTTGCACATTTGTCCATCCAGTTTGCGTGCATTTACCAGTCCGGGTATTACTTTCCCTTCCCATGTACAGTAACGGCGGTACAGGGAACTTACCAGGTCTATTTTCTTTGCGGGTATATATCTCCCCTCTTTCATGGTCAGGTAATACATACAGCTTGTAGCGCAAAGCCCGCAGCGTACGCATGCGTTGAGGTGTGTCGCCAGTTTACTGTCGCTATTATTAGACAATATCGAGACTGCTTTCGCTTTTTGTTCTTTGGTTATCTTTTCCATGGGTCAGGCGAGTTTAGGGGGCCAGGTTCCACGCCATCCGTAGAAAAAGCCCAGGTGATATCTTGCGAAGAAGAAATACAGAAGGTGTTTTGTTTTGCCGGAAGGCATCCACAAAAAGAATATTGCTGCCGATACATAATATATTGCCGCAAAATCGGGGAATAAAAGATAAAGAGCGGTAAATAGTTGTACAAGCGTAGTTATGCCGTTGGAAAAATAGTCGTCGAATCCCGACATCTCCCTCAGTTCTTTTTTTACCGCACGTTTTATGAAGATAGAAAAGCCGTTGAGAGCCGTAACCATAAGTATGATGCTTATTATTTGAGAGACGGTACCGGGGAGAGGCGTGTTAAGGAACAGCGAATCTATTATGAACCATAAGAATGTAATTATTGATAAAAATGTGCCTATATGGAAAAAGATTCCTGCAGCAAAGGTAAGCGGGTGCAGGTAGGCCGATTCTTTATTGCCGGGAGACATTGCAGCCGTGTATGAGTAGATAACGGCTTTCCCGACATTTCCAGATTTTTGTGAGAGGTCTTTCGGAACTCCCATTTTCAATAACCTGATACATCGGCATGAAAAAACCAGCGTGCAATATATGAGCGCTGCCAGGGAAATCCATTGATACCAGTACATATCCATGAATTTTTATACGCAACCGTCAGGCTTGGGTAATCCCGCTATACGGCATGCTCCGCGTGCGGGGCCTAAAGGGAACAGATCGTAGATGTCTTTTAATTTTAATCCGGTCTCTTTACAAATAGTACGGATCATAGGTGCATTTCCCTTTTCTTCGAAATTGGCCCTTATTATACGGATAACGGCCCAGTGTTTTTCGGAAAGCTCGGTAATTCCGTCCGCTTTTGCGAAAAGGTGTGCTATTTCGTCATTCCAGATTTCAGGATTGGATAGGAATCCGTCCCCGTCTACTTCAAAAGTCCTTCCTTCGATTTCAATAGTTGCCATACTTGATATTTTAAGTTGTTTATAATAACAACAAAGATAAAAAAATTAATATGTAAAAAGGCCGGCCGTTGGGATAAATAAGAAATATTTGCGGAAAAGTTCCGTCGCTGGCGGAAGGAATATCCTCCTTCTCGCGTAAAGGAGCTGATAATTAAATTAGTTAATGGTGTGAGAGAAAGCAATTGCCGTTATCTTTCCTTTATGTATTGCTCTATAGTGCGTGGAAAATATTCCTGTTCCAGAAAATGTATCTTTGCGGCCACATCTTCTGCATTATCTGTCGGGAATACCGGACAACATGCCTGGAAAAGGATACGTCCGTTATCGTATATTTCGTCCACAAGATGTATTGTTATTCCGCTTTCTTTCTCTCCGGATGCCACTACGGCTTCATGTACGCGGCTGCCGTACATTCCTTTCCCTCCGTATTTTGGCAGGAGCGCCGGATGGATGTTTATTATACTGCCGGGATAATTGTTAATAACCATGGCAGGGATTTTGAGAAGGTATCCCGCCAGGATTATGAAGTCAATATTATGTTCCTGAAGTATTTGCAGGATCTTTGAAGATTGAAGTTCTTCTTTGGTCAGGACGATTGATTGTACGCCCAGCTTTTTGGCCCTCTCCAGGACATAAGCTCCGGGCTTATTACATATTATGATCTTGACTTGTGCAGAACTATTTGAAGCGAAGTGTGTTATAAGATTTTCCGCATTTGTGCCGTTCCCCGATGCGAATATAGCTAGTTTCTTCATAATCATTTATATAGAATGCCACAAAGATAACTCTTTTTTTTTTAAAAAAATTGCTTACCTTTGCCGTTCGTAATAATGTGAAAGATTACTAAAATTTATAAACTTAATTATTAACTAATTTATTTTATCATGGCAGATATTACTTCTAAAGTTAAGGAAATCATCGTAGACAAATTGGGCGTTGATGCAGCAGAGGTTACACCGGAAGCTAGCTTTACAAAAGATTTAGGTGCTGATTCTCTTGACACGGTAGAGCTTATCATGGAATTCGAAAAAGCTTTCGAAATCACTATTCCTGATGATGCTGCAGAGAAAATCGCTACAGTAGGCGATGCTATCTCGTACATTGAGGCTAACCAGAAATAATAATTATCTTAAGTAGAATTTATGGAATTAAAGAGAGTTGTAATAACAGGATTGGGTACGATAAATCCGCTTGGAAAGAGTGTTGAGGAGTATTTTACTAATCTTAATAACGGCGTAAGCGGAGCTTGTCCTATATCCAGGTTTGATACTACCCTTTTTAAGACTAAATTCGCTTGTGAGGTAAAGGATTTTGATCCTGCCAACCATGGAATTGATAGGAAAGAGGCCAGAAAATTAGACAGATTTTGTCAATTTGCAATGATTGCGGCTGACGAGGCCGTTAATGATTGTGGGATAGATCTTGAGAAAATCAATAAAGACAGGGTTGGTGTTATTGTCGGTTCCGGCATAGGAGGAATTGAAACACTTACACAAGAAATAATGGGTTATTGCGAGGGTGGAAATGTTCCCCGCTTTAACCCATTTTTAATTCCTAAAATGATACCCGATATTGCTGCCGGACTGATCTCCATAAAATATGGATTTATGGGCCCGAATTATGCCACCGTATCTGCGTGTGCATCTTCTGCTCACGCTATGTCCAATGCTTTTGATCTCATACGTCTGGGCAAATCGGATATTATCGTTACCGGAGGTGCGGAGGCCGGAATAACTATTCCCAGCGTAGGCGGATTTAACTCCGCCCAGGCTCTTTCTACCAATAATGAGAATTATGCTACTGCCAGCAGGCCTTTTGACAAGACCAGAGACGGTTTTGTAATGGGGGAGGGTGCCGGTATTCTTGTTTTTGAAGAGTATGAGCATGCCAAAGCAAGGGGGGCTAAAATATATGCGGAAGTGGTCGGTTCGGCTATGACCGCGGATGCACATCATATTACGGCTCCTCATCCCGATGGACACGGTGCTTTGCAGGTTATGAGGCTTGCACTGGAAGAGGCCGGGATTAAGCCGGAAGATGTGGATTATATTAATGTTCACGGAACCTCCACTCCGCTTGGTGACGTTGCCGAACTGAAAGCGATCAAATCGGTTTTCGGGGAGCATGCGTATAAGCTGAATATCAGCGCGACAAAATCTATGACCGGGCATTTGCTGGGAGCAGCCGGAGCTATTGAGTCCATTGCATGTATAGATGCGATACAAAATAGCATCATACCTCCTACTATTAATTTTGAAGAGCCTGATCCGGAGATTGATTATAATCTTAACCTCACATTGAATAAAGCGCAGAAAAGAGAAGTAAATGTAGCCGTTAATAATACTTTCGGGTTCGGCGGACATAACTCTTGCATAGTCTTTAAAAAGGTGAAATAAGCTCATCCGGCGGACATGCGCCCGGATATATAAGATATTTAAGACAGGGGACCGGGAAGTCCCCTCTTTTTATCTGTTTTATCTCCACCGTTCGTTGTCCAGTCTTATGAATATGAACAGCAATATGGTAAAAGTAAGCAGTGAAGAGCCTCCGTAGCTAAGAAACGGCAGCGGGATTCCTATTACCGGCAACAGTCCCATCGTCATGCCGATATTTATAAATACGTGCATAAAGAAACAGGAGGCGATACAGTAACCGTACATGCGCGTAAAGTTGTCTTTCTGCTTCTCCGATAAAATAACAATGCGCGCTATCATGAACAGATAGAGCGATACTACCACAACAGAGCCCGCAAACCCCCACTCTTCGCCTATAGTACAGAAGATAAAATCGGTACTTTGTTCGGGAACAAAATTAAATTTTGTCTGGGTTCCTTCAAGGAATCCTTTGCCCCATAAACCTCCCGAACCTATTGCTATCTTGGATTGATGCACATTATATCCGGCTCCTTTTAGATCCTGGGTAATTCCCAGAAGATTTTCTATCCTGGCCCTTTGATGCGGCTGCAATATGTTGTTGAAAATAAAATCTACCGAAAATATGAGCATGACAGAACATACGAAGCTGAGGAAAAGAGGCTTCATATATTTTATGCTTTTGATAAAACACCATAACGCGAACGGCGCTATTAATATCAGGGCAATATATTCATCGTTAAGTATTGCCAGCGGGCTGAAAAATTCCAGTCCGGTAATCCTGGGGATGAATGCCAGAAGAACCGTAAAAGGAATAAGGAATATTATATAGCGGAAAAGGCTCCGGCGGATAACTCCCGCAGCTATGCCCATAATTACGAATAAACATATTATGGCCGTAAGGGATGATGTTCCCAGAGTTACGACAAAAAGAAATATAGCCAGCAATCCCAGTATGAGGAACCAGCCGCTCAATCCCTCTCTGTAAAGCAGGAATATGAATCCGCAATATACCAGAGCGGAACCGGTCTCTTTCTCCAGTATAATGAGCAACATCGGGAATAATATTATGAACGCCACGCTCAGAGCGTCTTTTACATTGGAAAGCCGGAAGCCGTATTTGCTCATTATATATGACAGGAAAAGCGAGGTGCTTATCTTGGATATTTCGGCCGGCTGGAATCTTAAAGGTCCTATTATTAACCATGATTTAGAGCCGCTTATCTCCTTCCCGATAAATATTACCGTCAGTAGAAGAAGTATTACCGCAATGTATGCCAGAGGAGACAGCACGCTGTACGCCTTGGGACTGATTACGAATATTATGAATACCGCTGCTATGACGGATACTATCATCCATAGAAACTGCATACCGTATCTTTGGGAGAGATCGAAAACGGAACCGTGTTCCTCCGTATATACTGCGGAGTAGATGTTAAGCCACCCGGCAATAATAAAGAACAGGTAGCACAGCACCAGCGGAAGATCTATTTTCTCTATTCTTAAATTATTCTTTCCCATTTTCTATTTCTTTTTCTTTACAGGCACGTTGCCGAGCAGGTTCAGTTCTCTCATCCATTTTTCCATATCGGGTCTTCCCGTCTCTCCCGTAAGATATTTCTCTACAAGCAGCGAAGCCAGAGGAGCTGCCCACGATCCACCGAATCCGGCATTTTCCAGATAAGCGGCTACGGCTATTTTAGGATTATCTTTAGGCGCGAAACAGATAAATACAGCATGATCTTTTCCGTGAGGATTTTGTGCAGTACCCGTTTTCCCGCAAATATCCAGTCCCGGAACAGATGCCAGCCTTGCGGTTCCTCCAGCTCCGGGAGGCGAGTTTACCGCCATGTACATTCCGTTTATCAGTTTATTGAAATGCACCGTGTCTACCAGAGTATAATGTTTTTCTTTGAATCTGCTGTCGATTGTTGTATCGGGGGAATCTTTTACAAGATGCGGAATATAATAATATCCCCTGTTGGCTATTATCGCCGCCAGGTTTGCCAGGTGTAAGGGGGTGGTTCCCAGTTCGCCCTGTCCTATTGAAAGGGATATTACGGAGAGGGAGCGCCATCTGTTCTTGCCGTGTATCCTGTCGTATGTGGAAGTGGAAGGAAGGCTGCCGCCCAGTTCCGAAAGGAAATCGCTTCCCAGTTTTTTACCGAACCCGAAACTCATTACCATTTCTCTCCAGTGATTGAATGAATCATAAATATTTGCGTATTTTGGATTATCCAGTATCGCCCTGAACACATAGCAGTAATATGCATTGCATGACATCATTATGGAATGGGAAAAATCCAGAGGAGAAGGATGTGCGTGGCATCCCACTTTACGGTTGCCGTAAATATATCCCATATTGCAGGAATATTTTGTATCCGGAGTTATTATTCCGTCCTGTAATCCTATAAGTCCGTTCACCAGTTTAAAAACGGAACCGGGAGGATAGGCTGACATTACTGCCCTGTTGAACATCGGCTTGTAAGGATCGGAGACCAGTTCCTGGTAATGTTTACTTATACTGGCCAGCTTGTTTATATCTATTCCCGGACTTGAAACGAGCGTTAATATCTCTCCTGTTGAAGGCTCTATCGCAACCAGGCTTCCTACCTTGTTTTTCATAAGTTCTTCTCCGTATTGCTGGAGGTTTCCGTCTATTGTGGATATGATGTCTTTTCCAGGCACTGCGGCTATATCGTATTTTCCGTTTGCAAAACTGGATTGTATCCTGTTATGTACATCCCTTAACAATATATTGTATCCTTTTTTACCTTTAAGAATATCTTCATAGGATTGCTCCAATCCGGTTGCCCCCACATAATCCCCGCGTTTGTACGAAGGATTCTTTCTCAGGTATGCCGTGTCGGCCTCAGTTATGTAACCGAAGAGATTAGCTCCGGCATTAAACGGATAATTCCTTGTAGTCCTGGGAATTCCGCTGAATCCGGGAAAACGGTATGATTTTTCCGAGAATATGCTGTATTCTTCGCTGGGAACGAGTTTCAGGAACGGAAGCGTCTGGTAGCCTATTTTCCTTCTGTTTTTTCTGTACTCTTTCAGCTTATCTTTTACCTCATGAAAATTAAGTGAAAATATCCGGCAAAAATCAAGGGTGTCGAACTCTCTTACCTCTGCAGGCGTTATCATTATATCGTATGTGGTTTTATTGCCTACCAGGATATTTTTGTTCCTGTCGAGTATAAGTCCTCTCACAGGATACCTCGTTTCGTATTTAAAAGCGTTATTATCAGCGGTAATTTTGTATTCCTGGTTGAGTATCTGTAAATTAAACAACTGGAAAATAAGAATTACCCCTACAACTATCAATCCTGTTATTAAAATATTTTTTTTATCCACGTTCCTTAATGATAAATCTGCTTATGAGGGTACTTTCGATAATAAAAGCCAGAATTACGTTTACCGTTATATTTACCGCCAGTCTTATAAATATGAAAAACGACGGCTCGCTCCAGAGATTATCCAGGCTTATGTAAACCAGAAAAAATACGGAGTACATGAATATGCAAAGGAAGATGAATTTTTTTATCCTTATTTCCCTGGAATTTATTCTGCTTATATTCTCAAGGGCGCTTTTTTTCAGTATGAGATTGAGTGCCGTTTTCCTTGAATATGCCATAGCCACGCATGCCGCTGCATTCAGCCCGGGAATACCGTCGGCCAGCGAGTCTATTCCAAGGCCTAAAGCGAATGCAATAATCATATATACAACGGTATTTATGTTCTGGGGAATTATAATCAGGATCAGCGGGTATATGGCTATATAAAGCATGGGCCATATATTGACATATTCGCTGATCAATATCTGTGCAAGGAATACCGATACGCCCCAGATTATATATTTTACGCTTTTATTCATTCTGTTTCCATATTATGTTCGACAGGCTGTCGATCTCCGCCGCACTGTTGTTCTTTATAACTATAACGTAACTGAGGCTCCTGAAATCCTGAAGCAGTTTTACTTTTACAGCCAGATGCGTTCCGTTAACTACTTTCGAATCTCCTGCTATGCCTATTGGAATATCGGGAGGAAAGAAAGCCGAATATCCGCTGGTATAAACCGTGTCCCCCTGTTTTACATCTATATGCTGCGGTATCTCGGTAAGAGTTGCATATTCGATGGAAGTCCGATCCCATATAAGAGGCCCGAATGCATTCGTTTTACCTATCTTGGCACTTACCTGCTGGCTTGAATTGAGGAAAGAATACACATAAGCATGCTTTTTCCCTACAGCCCTTGTAATGCCTATGACCCCTTCCGGAGTTACAACTCCCATATCCTCGGTTATTCCGTCATCGGAGCCTTTATTTATTATCAGGTAATTATGAGTTGTGTTTATACTGTTCTTTACTATTTTAGCCCACTGATAATCGAATATTTTCTCCCTCTCTTCCAGGGAATCGGCCATTTTCTTTACCAGTTTTTCTCCTATAAGCTGGTTGAGTATCTCTTTATACTTCTCTTTCTCTTCAAGCAGAGAAGTATTTTGCCGGGAAAGTTCGTCATTAATTATCTTTAATTTAGAATAATTCCTGATAGACGAACTTTGTTCCCAGAAAAAGAACTGAATATCTCTCAGTTTTTCAAAAATTATATATCTCTGGATGATGCTGTTGTTAAGAACCATGACGATGCATATAGCCTCCAGGACTATAAAAAGGAGAAACCTCCATAAGGCCTTGAAAAAAGAAGGAGGTATTCTCATCTGCTTTATCTCATTAAGAACGGAAGGTTGTTGGCATTTTTAAGAGCTATGCTCGTCCCCCTGGCCACAGCCCGCAAAGGATCTTCGGCAACATGGAACGGTATGTTTATTTTATCGTACAATCTCTTATCCAGACCTCTCAGAAGCGCTCCTCCTCCGGTAAGGAATATCCCTTTTTGCACAATATCGGCATAAAGTTCCGGCGGCGTCTGTTCCAGGACGGAGAGAACAGCCGTCTCTATTTTCGCCAGGGATTTATCGAGACAATGGGCGACCTCCTGGCTTGTTACCGCAACTTCTACCGGGTGAGCCGTCATAAGATTAGGTCCTCTTACTATATAAGGTTCGGGCAGGTTTTCAAAATCCGAGATAGCCGCTCCCGCGTTTATTTTTATAAGCTCGGCCGTAATTTCTCCTACTTTTATATTATGTTGCTGGCGCATATATTGCTGTATTTCCAGTGTGAATACGTCTCCCGCCACCCTTATGCTCTCTTTGCATACTATGCCGCCCAGGGATATTACGGCTATTTCCGTCGTTCCTCCTCCTATATCCACTACCATGTGACCGCTGGGAGCCTCTACGTCAAGCCCTATTCCCAGGGCGGCAGCCATAGGTTCGTAAATGATATATACGTCCCTGCCACCGGCATGTTCGGCAGAGTCCCTTACCGCTCTTATCTCAACCTCCGTACTTCCGGAAGGAATACATATTACCATTCTCAGATTGGGGGTAAACAGAGAACGTTTGTTGTTTATCATTTTTACAAATCCCCTTATCATCTGCTCTGCGGCATTAAAGTCTGCTATAACTCCGTCTTTAAGGGGGCGTATGGTTTTTATGTTCGGATGTGTTCTCTCGTGCATTAATCTCGCTTTTTGTCCGAAAGCGATAGGTTTGCCGGTATTCTGGTCGATAGCCACTATAGAGGGTTCGTCTACGACAATCTTGTCATTTACGAAAATTACCGTATTAGCGGTTCCCAGGTCTATTGCAAGTTCTTGTGTTAAAAATGAGAATGCCATATATGTTCTGTATTTTTTTGTTTCATCAATGTTTAAAGTGCCTTATACCCGTCATTACCATTGCAATACCGTTTGCATTGCAATATTCGATGCTGTCATTGTCCCTTATGGAGCCTCCCGGCTGTATAACGGTTCTTATTCCTTCTGCTGCGGCTATTTCGACGCAATCCGCAAACGGGAAGAATGCGTCTGACGACATTACCGCACCATTAAGGTCGAAGCCGAACGACTTGGCTTTCAGTATGGCCTGTTTTAGCGCATCTACCCTCGAAGTCTGGCCTATTCCGCCTGCAAGCAGTTGTTTCCCTTTTACCAGTATTATTGCGTTCGATTTGGAGTGTTTTACCAGTTTGTTGGCAAAAATAAGATCTTCCGTCTCTTCCGGAAGAGGATGTTTTTCCGTCACCGGTCTAAGATCTTCCGGGGTCTCGATATAAGAATCCCTATCCTGCTCCAATACGCCTCCGAACATAGATCGGAATTTATTTTTCGGGAGTTCTATATTCCCGCTCTCCAGTATAATCCTGTTCTTTTTGCTTTTAAGTATCTCCAGAGCCTCTTCCGAATAAGAAGGCGCGATAACCGCCTCAAAGAAAATATTATTCATTTCCGCGGCAGTCTCTTTGTCTACTCCGGAGTTGGTAACTATTATTCCTCCGAAAGCCGATACGGGATCTGCTTCCAGCGCCTTTCTCCACGCCTCTTTCAATGTAGGAGCGGAGGCGCATCCGCATGCATTATTATGTTTTATTATACCTGCCGTAATATCGGTGAAATCAGAAATAAGCTCTATCGAGGCCTCTATATCCAGAAGATTATTGTAAGAAATTTCTTTTCCGTGCAATTGTTTTGGCAGGGAGTTCTCTTTGCCGTAGTAGATACCTGTCTGATGAGGATTTTCTCCGTACCTGAGTGTTTCGGCATGAAGCAGGCTCTCTTTAAATACCGGAATACCCAGCTTCCGGTTAAAATAATTGAATATGGCCGTATCATAATGAGAGCTTACCATAAACGCTTGCGCCGCAAAGTACTTCCTCTCTTCAGAGGTAGTTTTGCAGCCTCTTTCTTTAAGAATATTCAACAGACGGGTATAATTTTCTTTTGACGGTATGATAACTACGTCCCCGTAATTTTTTGCGGCCGCCCTTATAAGCGAGATTCCTCCTATGTCTATTTTCTCTATTATCTCTTCGTGCGGAGCGCCGGCCGCAACATATTCTTCAAACGGATAAAGGTCTACTATAACCAGATCTACCGGCGGTATTTCATACTCTTCCACTTCTGCAACGTCCTGTTTGTTCGCCCTTCTGTTCAGGATTCCCCCGAAAATCTTGGGGTGCAGGGTTTTTACCCTTCCGCCCAGAATTGACGGATAGCCTGTAACCGATTCTACTGAAGTTACTTTTATTGAATTTTCATGCAGGAAATCATATGTCCCGCCTGTTGATAATATCTCTACGCCATTGTCGGACAGAATTTTCGCTATTTCGGCAAGTCCGTCTTTATAATATACGGAAATCAGGGCTTTTTTAATCTCTTTCACGGATTTTCGGTTGTTTTGGTGAGTATTTGCAATAAAAACATTAAGATTTCAAAAATACAAAATAATAATCTATTTTTAATACTTTTGTGGAAATTTTAATGCAATGGAAAAAGAGTTATATATAATAATTACCGCTGGCGGGGCGGGACTGAGGATGGGCGGAAATATAGCCAAGCAGTTCATGCTGCTTGACGGTAAGCCTATATTGCTGAGAACCATAGAGATGTTTAGGAGGTGGAGAGAGGATGCGAATATAATTCTGGTGCTTCCTTCGGGTTATAAAGAGTACTGGAAGCGGTATTGCATGGAGAATAATTTGTGGTTTAAACATATAATCGTGTCCGGAGGGATCACGAGGTTTCATTCGGTAAAAAATGCATTGAAATATGTTCCCGATAATAGCGTTGTGGCGGTGCATGACGGGGTACGTCCTTTTGTGCCCCGGGAAATGCTGGAACGTATTATGAGCGGGAGCTTTTTTCAGTATCCCGACAAATCGGTCTGCGGAGTGATTCCGGTAATGCCTGTTGTTGAATCTATGCGTGAAAAGATAACTGATGAGAGGGGAAATACCGGGAGTACTTTTACTGTAGACAGGGAAAAATATATATTCGTGCAGACTCCACAGGTATTCGATTCTTCCATTCTGAAGAAATGTTATAGAACCGCATACTCTCCGGCATTCACGGACGATGCTTCGGTTGTGGAAAGTTGCGGATATAAGATAGATACCGTTCCGGGAAGCCGATTCAATATTAAAATCACTACGCCTGAGGATCTCAGGATAGCAGAAATAATATTAAAAATGCCTGCCGGTTAATGGGCGCTTTTATTTGTATGTTTTTTTGGTTTGCCTTTGTTTTGAGTATCTTTAACCCACACCTGTCTCTCTATTGACTGATCGAGAGAGATTAATGTTTCGGTCTGCTGTACGTAAGGAATATTTTGTATAGTGCGTATAAGTATCTCCATAAGGTGATCGTGGTTAGAGCAGTATATTTTCAGCATAAGGGTATGTTTTCCCGTAATGAAGTGACATTCTACTACTTCGGTCATCTGCTTCAAGGCTTCTATAACCTCCGGATATTTCTTTGTATCCGAAAGTGTGACCATAACGAATGCGCATACGTTCAACCCCAGAGTTTGCGGTTTTACCAAAAGGCGTGAACCCGTTATTATACCCAGAGATTCCATTTTTTTTACTCTCTGATGTATTGCTGCGCCGGAAACGCCGCATTCGCGTGCAATCTCCAAAAACGGCATTCTTGCGTTCTTTACAAGAAACGAAAGAATCTTCTGATCGATTTCGTCTATCTGATACTTGGTCATCTTTTACTTATACTTTTTAATTAAGTTTGACAAAAATATAAAAAACTTTTACAAAAGGGTATATTTCGTGTAAAAAAATAACCATCTCAACGGTACTTCCCCGCTGCATGCAATATTATAATCTTTTTCCGAACAGGGTATAAATTTTATGCTTTTACTTTCCCCGCATGGAATTTCCATCCACCACCTGCCGGTGCTGGTGCTTGTTATAAATGTGATCTCCTGGCCGCTATCCCCGAGATTCACTATTTTTTTCATATAATGTTCCTGCGATGGAGTATTTGCAGGATCTTCTATAAGGTTTACCGCAACGGCTTCGCAGATATGCCATATTATCTCTGCAATCAGTTTGTTGCAAACCGTAAGCTGTTTATCGGCCTTTACTCCGCCGAATATGAAGACGGCCGATAGTTTTTGTCCCAGGCCGGTATAGCGGGCTATCATACACGCTTCTTCCGCATATAATCCGTTAGGATTGGCTTCGGGCGAACAGGGATAATCGGAATAGCGGATACTCCTCATATCCATAAAAACGTATTGCGCGTTCCTTAGCAGCGGTTCGCACAGGGATATATCGTCCCGTAACGCTCCTAACCTCATATCCTCGAAATATCTCTCTTTCAGTTTATGTATTATCTGCGGGGAATACCGGTAACTCTGGAAACCCAGATTGCTGAAATTCATGAGGTAGCCGTCATTGAGCAGCCCGGTCAATATATTATCTTTTTCCGAGGAATAGCTTCCCGGCGATATGAGGGAAGAACTGTAAGCACTTTTGGGAAGTATGCCGCTCATATCGGGAAGTTTTTCACCGCAATTTACTATTGCCGGTTTTCCGGCTTCCCTGCATCTTTCCAGTACTTTCGGCAGTTTGGCGAGAGTGGTATTTACTACGTATATCTTATATAAACTCCATGAATATAATTCCCTGAGAGCTTTCATAATATGCTCCTGACTCCCGGTGTTTATGATAATAGCCTTACAATCCGGCATTTGCGGACTTATCGCTCCGGCGGATATTTGTTCGAAATAATCCTCTCTAATCATATACCGTATTACTCCCGTCGGAAATTAATTATTTAGAAACTGTTCTGAATTTATTTTTTACTCTTTTTTATTATTTCCAGGCATTGCTCCGCCCCCAGGCTTTTAGGATCTGTACCTTTGGGAATTTTATAATTTTCCCCGTCATGTTTTATATATGCCCCGAATCTTCCGTTTAGTATTTGTATATTCTGTTCCGGAAAATCCGCTATGAATTTTTCCGCCTCTTTCCTGTTGTGCTCCAGAATAAGGGTGACCGAGGTATCCAGGTCTACCGTATGAGGATCGTATAGTTTTCCCAGGGATATGAATTTGTTATTATATCTTATATAGGGTCCGAAACGTCCTATTGCAGCCGTTATGGTTTTTCCTTCGAATTCTCCTACCGTCCGCGGCAACTCGAACAGTTTTACGGCCTCCTGAAGCGTTATGGTCTCTATTAACTGTCCCTTTTGGAGACTTGCAAATTGTTTGTCGGGATCATCGTTTTCTCCTTTTTGTACAAGGGGGCCGAATTTTCCCAATCTTACTATAAGTTTTTTTCCGCTTTTCGGGTCTGTTCCCAACTCTCTTTCAGCATGAGTGTGTACGCTCTCCTTGAGCGTATTTTCAACTTTAGTATGGAATTGGGAGTAAAAATTCCTGATAAGCTCATTCCATATTACTTTTCCCGCCGCTACTTTATCGAAAGATTCTTCTACTCTGGCGGTAAAGCCGTAATCCAGTATATTTTCGAAATTTATTTCCAGGAAATCGGTAACCAGTATCCCTATATCCTGAGGAAAAAGTTTTCCCTTTTCGGAACCGGCAATCTCTTTAAGCCTGCTTGAGGTTATCTCTCCGTCCTCTAATTTTAGCCTGATATACTCTCTTTCGCTGCCTTCCCTGTCCTCTTTTATAATATATCCCCTCTGGCTTATGGTGGATATGGTGGGGGCATACGTAGAAGGTCTGCCTATTCCCAGTTCCTCAAGTTTTTTCACGAGACTGGCTTCGGAATATCTCGGAGGTTTCTGAGTAAATCTTTCCGTTGCGGTTATCTCTATATTATCCATCGCCTCTTTTTCGCGCAGAACGGGCAGAAGCTGGTTTTCATCCTCGTTCTCGTTCTCGTCGTCTCTGCTTTCGAGGTATATCTTCAGGAATCCGTCAAAGATTACCTGTTCTCCCTGTGATATGAATTTTTCGGATATTTTGTTGCCGGCAATGGTTATATTAGTTTTTTCCAGCCTGGCGTCGGACATCTGCGAAGCAACCGTGCGTTTCCAGATAAGATTATATAATTTTTTCTCCTGCGGCGTACCTTCTATTGTCTGGTTTGCAGGATAGGTAGGCCTTATGGCTTCGTGCGCCTCCTGCGCCCCTTTGCTTTTTGTCCTGTATTGCCTTACTTTTGAATATTCCGTTCCGTAACTCTCTGTAATTACCTGTTTTATACTGTTTACTGCAAGTTGTGAAAGGTTGGTGGAATCCGTACGCATATATGTTATCAGACCGCTTTCATATAATTTCTGGGCTATCCTCATTGTCTGCGAAACTGAGAATCCCAGTTTCCTCGAAGCCTCCTGTTGAAGAGCGGACGTGGTGAACGGAGGAGCCGGCGTTCTGTTAAGCTCCTTTTTCTCTATTTTCTCTATAAAGAATTCGCACTCCCGGCATTTTTCCAGAAATGCACCGGCATCGGCAACGGTATCGTACCTGGTGTCGAGCGTAGATTTTACCCTTACGCTTTTTGCTGCGCTGTGAGGGTGAAATATTCCGGTCACTTTAAAGAACGGCTTTGACCGGAAAGCCATTATCTCTCTTTCTCTTTCTACTATAAGTTTCAGTGCTACCGATTGTACTCTCCCTGCCGAGAGTTTCGGGGCTACTTTCTTCCATAATACAGGGGAAAGCTCGAACCCTACAAGTCTGTCCAGCACTCTCCTTGCCTGTTGAGCCATTACAAGGTTCATATCCACTCCGCGCGGATTCGCTATGGCGTTCAGGATGGCGTCTTTCGTTATTTCGTGAAAAACAATTCGCTTGGTATTGTTCTCTTTAAGATTAAGTGTTTCCTGCAAATGCCAGGCTATTGCCTCTCCTTCGCGGTCTTCATCGGATGCAAGCCATACCGTTCCGGCTTTTTTCGCCAGATTTTTTAACTCTGAAACAACTTTCTTTTTATCATCCGATACTTCATAGCTCGGAAGAAAGCCGTTATCAATATCGATCCCAAGATTTTTTTTGGATAAATCCCTTATATGCCCGAAGCTGGACTTTACCGTAAATCCGTCCCCCAGAAACTTCTCAATGGTTTTTGCCTTTGCCGGCGACTCTACAATTACTAAATTCTCTCCCATAATACATTATTCCATAGAATTTGCAAAGTAAGCCATAAAGTAAGGTAAAATGCAAATTTTTATTCGTATTTTTGCTTTTTTTATTACGGGAAACTTGTTTTCCGCTGAAATAAATAGTACTGGAAATGAAGATAAAAAATAAAAAAAGATTTATTAAGTGGCTGTGGATTATCGCTTTCGCTCCTATCGTATTGATTCTGGTCTCTTTATTGTTCGTAGGACTATTTGCCGATATTCCTTCGTTTGAAGAACTCGAAGACCCTAAAAGCAATCTCGCTACGCAGATATTATCCCAGGAAGGAGAGGTTCTTAATACTTTTCATATAGAAAACAGGTCGTACATTGCATTTAACGATCTTTCGCAAAGCCTCAAAGATGCTATCGTAGCTACGGAGGACGTGAGATTTTACGAACACAGCGGAATAGACCTTAAAAGCCTGATGAGGGTTGCCGTGAAAACTTTAATACTGGGAGACAGACGTTCTGGAGGCGGGGGAAGCACTCTTTCCCAGCAATTGGCAAAGTCTTTATTTCCCAGGGATACTGTTGAATCCGGAATACCGGGGGCCAAATATGCTGTGCTTGCCACTAATAAATTCAAGGAGTGGATTACCGCTGTGAAGCTGGAGAGAAACTATACCAAGGAGGAGATACTCAGCATGTATATGAACACCGTGTTTTTCGGAAGCAATGCGTACGGGATAAAGGCGGCGGCTAATACGTTTTTTGGAAAAGAACCGAAAGATCTTGATATAGAAGAGAGTGCGTTGTTGGTTGGAATGGTGAATATGCCTACCCGGTATAATCCGGTGCGTAATCCCGACAAATCTATAGTCAGGCGCAACCATGTGCTCAACCAGATGAATAAATACGGCTATCTGAATGATGCCCAATATGATTCTCTTGTAAAACTCCCGATAACCCTGTCTTATAACCAGCAAGATCACAACAGCGGTCTTGCGCCGCATTTCAGGGATATGCTTAAACGGGTAATGAACGCCAGGGAGCCGAAAAGGAAGGATTATTCCAATGCGACGGATTACCGTGCGGACTCCACTTTATGGAAAGAAGATCCGCTTTACGGATGGCTAAATAAGAATCGTAAGCCGGAC
The DNA here is from genome assembly GCA_964449975.1 of uncultured Muribaculaceae bacterium. Classification (GTDB taxonomy): domain Bacteria; phylum Bacteroidota; class Bacteroidia; order Bacteroidales; family UBA932; genus Egerieousia. The sequence continues at coordinate 32,180 of CAYVED010000007.1, read as the reverse complement.
GGAACCAAATATAATCTGGACAAGGACGGTCTTAAAATATATACTCCGGTAAATGCCAAAATGCAGCGTTACGCGGAGGAGGCGGTAATAGAACATCTGAGTAAAGATCTTCAACCCGTGTTCAACAGGGAACTGCGCTGGAAGACCAATAAACCTTTTGCAAACGAAACTCCTAAAGAGCTTATAAACACCATTATGAAGCAGGCCCGAAGATGGAGCGACCGGTATAGAACCATGAAGGCGGCGGGAGTAAACGAGTCGGATATTCTCAAGAGTTTTGATAAACCTGTTAAGATGAGGGTTTTTGCGTGGAATGGCAAAGGATATGCAGACACGACGATGACCCCTAACGACTCTATCAGATACTACAAGTCTTTTCTGAGGGCCGGGATGATGGCGATAGAACCGGGAACCGGATATGTAAAGGCGTATGTGGGAAGCGGAAATTACAGATATTTCAAATATGACCAGGTAATGCAGGGTAAAAGGCAGGTAGGTTCTACTTTCAAACCGTTCCTTTATACTCTTGCCATGCAGGGGGGGTATACCCCGTGCGATAAAGTTTCTAACGTTCCGCAGTCTTTTGTGATAGGCGATGATATATGGACGCCTAAGAGTACGGACAAGCCCGAATGGATAGGGAAGAAGGTTACTCTTAAATGGGGGCTTACAAAGAGCAGTAACAATATATCGGCATACCTGATGAAACAGTTCGGCCCTAAGGCGCTTGTGGATATGTCGCATGAAATGGGGATTAAAACGTGGCTGGATCCCGTAGTCTCCCTTTGTGTAGGTTCGGCGGATGTTCCCGTTTACCAGATGGTGGCGGCATTTAATACATATCCGGGTAAAGGTGTTTATGCGGAGCCTTTGTTTGTTATCCGCATAGAAGATAAAATGGGGAATGTCCTCTCTACTTTCAGTCCGCGTAAAAAGGAATCGATAAGCGAGAAGACGGCCTATCTTATGGTGAATCTTATGCAAGGAGTTGTAAATGAGGGAACCGCAGCCAGAATAAGGAGCAAATATATAAAAGAAGGAGAGATTGCCGGCAAAACCGGGACTACCAACGATCAGTCGGACGGATGGTTTATAGGCTATACGCCTAAACTTACCGCCGGAGTATGGGTGGGAGCCGAGGACAGACAGGTACATTTCTCTTCGCTGGCTTTGGGTGGAGGTTCGAATATGGCTCTTCCTATATGGGGCATTTTTATGAAAAAAGTATTTGATGACGGAACCCTGGGGGTTACCAGATATGACAGGTTTACAGCGCCTAAAGGATTTAACGTAAATCTGAATTGTTCCGGAAGCGATGACGACCTGATGTCGGGAAGCGGAGACGATTCGTTCTTCGACTGATTGCGGAACGTAAATATATACAAATTGAAATGATAAAGAAAAAAATTGCCTTGATATACGGGGGAAATTCCCAGGAGGCTGAAGTGTCGGTTAAGAGCGGAAGAAACGTATCCGCAAATATTAACAGGAAAGAGTATGATGTATATGAAATAATCCTTAGGGGAGGTAGCTGGAGGGTGCTTAACCCTTCCGGTGACCCTGTATCCGAAGATGTTGCCGCCGGTTTTCTCAAAAGTGCGGTAGAGAGCGAAACGGAATTTAAAACCGGGCAGGGACGGGCAAAAGCAGAGTTTATTAAAAATGATACGGGGGTCGAGGTGGACAAGGGCGATTTCTCTTTTAATTATAACGGGATAAAGGTAAAATTCGATGCGGCGTTTATAATGATACACGGCACTCCGGGCGAGAACGGTCTTTTGCAGGGGTATCTCGAAATGCTTAACGTCCCTTATAATACATGTTCTTCATTTGTTTCCGCAATCACTTTTGATAAACATTCATGTAAGAGGTTTCTGGATAATGCGGGGGTAAAGATGGCAAAAGATATATATCTGCACAGGGGCGAGGATTATTCGGCGGAAGATATTGTAGATAAACTGGGCCTGCCGGTATTTGTAAAACCCAGTAACGGAGGAAGCAGTTTCGGTATTACCAAAGTAAAGGAGTTTGAAGAACTGGATAAAGCGGTAGAATTCGTATTTTCCGGATATGATTCCGTTATCATAGAGGAGTTCATTAAAGGAAGGGAAATGACCAACGGGATTTACGGTAAAGACGGACGGCTGGTAAAATTGCCTGTAACGGAGATTATCACCCACAGGGAGTTTTTCGATTATCAGGCGAAATATCTCGGAGAGAGCGATGAGGTCTGCCCTGCCGACATCTCCCCGGAACTTACGTCCCGGATTCAGAATATCAGCGAAAGAATATATAATTATATGGGGTGTACCGGACTGGTTAGGGTGGATTATATATTAAGCGGGGACGATATATATTTTCTTGAAATGAATACCGTTCCGGGCATGACCGCGGTAAGCCTGATTCCGGGACAGGTCAATGCCGCAGGAATTGATATGCAGGAGTTTTTCAGTACTCTTATAGCGGAGTCTCTGCGCGGTTTTTAAGAAACTGTTTTGGTTTGTTCCAGAAATTAATAAACTCAAAACAGGTTCTTATATTATGCAGCTTGTACGATTTATAGACGAGTGTGTAAAAATACTCACTCCTTATTATCCGCAGAGGGAAGCCGGGAGTATCGCCGTACGTCTTTTGCAGGAGATAGGAGGTTTTTCCGCTTATGCGCATCTTGTATATCCCGACACCGAAATAGATGACAGGATCGGAATTAAATTACAGGAGTGTGTCAGAGAGCTTTCTACGGGCCGGCCTTTGCAATACGTACTCGGATTCGAACGGTTCTGCGGATATAAATTCAAGGTCTCGGAAGGGGTTCTTATCCCGCGTCCTGAGACGGAAGAGCTTGTAGGACTTATAATGGACCGGTATAAAAATTACGGGGGGAGATTAAGCATACTGGATATATGTACCGGTAGCGGATGTATAGCCCATTCGCTTGCTGCCGGGTTGGGGGAAAAAGCCTCCGTTTACGGGTGCGATATTTCTCAAGCCGCGCTGGATATTGCTTCCGGACAGGATATTTCCGGTTTTTCGCCTCGGTTTTTCAGGTGTGATATTCTTGATGATAATGCCGTAGAAGTTATAAAAGCGGAGTGCTGTATTTCAAAGTTCGATATAATAGTCAGCAATCCTCCTTATGTGTGTGATTCCGAACGGGTTATGATGCGCAGTAATGTTCTTGATTTCGAGCCTGGAGAGGCTCTTTTTGTACCGGATGACGAACCTCTGCTCTTTTATTCCGGGATATTGCGTATCGGGAAAGAATTGCTTTCCGCAGGGGGGAAAATGTATTTTGAAATAAATGAACGTTTCGGTGAGGAAATATTCCGGATGATAAATGGCGCGGGATATTGCCGTTGCTCTGTTTTAAAAGATATAAACGATAAAGATAGATTTGTCGAGTCTGTTTTTTTTGGATTTTAGAAAAAAAGTTTTCACCTTTGTATGGAGGATTAAAAGAACATAATGGATAATTTTATATTAAATATACGTTTTTGGTGGTGGCACGCAGGATTTTCTTGTGAGCGGAGCCATTGTATATTTTAATGTAAGATAAATGTTCTAAGCGGATATAATACATAGTAATAAAATTAACGGCCCGGCGCTCACAAAGCGCCGGGTTTTTTTATCTACGGAATTTAATGATTATAAAATTAGAAAAGTTATGAAGACAACCAAAAAGTACACATTACCTGAAAGTGAAATCCCTAAACAGTGGTATAATATAATGGCGGATATGCCTTGCCTGCCGGAACCGCTTCTGAATCCGGCGACTAAAAAACCTCTGGAAAAAGAGGAAATGGAAGGCCTTTTCGCCAGGGAGCTCGTCGCCCAGGAATTTTCAAAAGAGAGGTTTATCGATATTCCCGAAGAGGTTCGCAGTTTGCTTAAAATCTACAGGCCGACCCCTCTGGTAAGGGCCAGGGGACTGGAAAAAGCTCTCGATACTACGGCCAGGATTTATTTTAAAAACGAGAGCGTAAGCCCTGTTGGTTCGCATAAGCTTAATTCCGCAATACCACAGGCTTATTATAATAAGATGCAAGGGGTAAAGCATATTACCACCGAGACGGGAGCAGGACAGTGGGGGTCGTCCATGAGTATTGCCTGTAAACATTTCGGTCTCGACCTGAATGTATTTATGGTAAGGAACAGCTATAATGCAAAACCTTACAGGAAGTTCGTAATGGGAACATACGGAGCGAACGTGCATGCCTCCCCTTCGTGTATTACGGAATACGGACGGAAAATGCTTAATGATGATCCCGGTTGCCAGGGAAGCTTGGGGATTGCAATATCCGAAGCGGTGGAGATGGCCGTTAAAACTCCCGATTGTAAATACACTTTGGGGAGCGTTCTTAATCATGTGCTTTTACATCAGACGGTTATAGGGTTGGAGGCCGAAAAACAAATGGGAATGACAGGAGATTATCCCGATAAAGTGATCGCCTGTTTCGGCGGAGGTTCCAATTTCGGCGGTATATCTTTCCCGTTTTTAAGGCATAATTTGTCGGGAAAAACCAAAACCCGTTTTATGGCGGCGGAACCGGCTGCCTGCCCCAAGCTTACAAATGGCCGGATGGATTATGATTTCGGGGATACGGCCGGCCTTACGCCTCTTATCCCTATGCTTACCCTGGGGCATAATTTCCAGCCGGATCAGATACATGCGGCCGGCCTCAGGTATCATGGCGGCGGACAGATCGTGAGCCGGCTTAAACAGGACGGATTTATAGAATCGTGCGCAATAGGCCAGGACGAAGTGCTTTCTGCGGGAATACTGTTCGCCCGTTCCGAAGGAATAATTCCGGCGCCGGAATCGTGTCATGCCATTGCCTTAACCGTAAGAGAGGCGCGTAAGGCCAGGGAAAACGGGAAAGAGGAGGTGATATTGTTTAATCTTTCGGGGCACGGGCTGCTGGATATGACCGCATACGAAGGGTATCTCGGCTGATTGAATTTATTTCGATAAGGTATTCATCGCTCTTACCAGTTCCGGAACATTGGCGACTTCAATTATTTCCAGTCCTCCCGTTCTGCTGTTTCCCGGCAATTTCTTTGCAGGTTGCATAGGTATTTTGCTGAAAGAAGAGATGAATATCTTATCGAATCCCAATTTTGAAGCCTCCGTTATCCTCTTTTCTACCTGGCTTACGGGACGTATCTCTCCGCTCAGCCCTACTTCTCCGGCAAAAGCAGTTCTTCCGGATATGGGCATATCGAAATTGGATGATAAAATAGATGCGATAATAGCGAGGTCGCAGGCCGGATCCGTAACTTTCAGACCTCCCGCGATATTCAGGAAAACATCTTTCTGAGCCAGTTTGAATCCTGCCCGTTTCTCCAGTACGGCAAGCAGCATGTTCATCCTTCTTACGTCGAATCCGGTGGCGGAACGCTGGGGCGTGCCGTATGCGGCTGTGCTTACAAGAGCTTGTATCTCAATGAGAAACGGGCGAGAGCCGTCAAGCATTGCAGATACGGCTATCCCGCTCAGTTCTTCTCCGTGCATAGGGATGAACATTTCGGACGGGTTCAGCACCTCTTTAAGTCCGCTCCCGGTCATCTCATAGACGGCCAGTTCTGCTGTGGAACCGAAACGGTTTTTGATGCTTCGCAATATTCTGTAAGAATGTCTGGTATCCCCTTCGAATTGTAATACTACATCCACTATATGTTCCAGTACTTTAGGCCCGGCTATGCTGCCGTCTTTTGTAATGTGCCCTATGAGAATTACTGGTGTGCTGCTCTCTTTTGCATAACGCAGCAGAGCTGTAGCACATTCCCTTACCTGCGATACGCTTCCTGCTGAAGATTCGATATTCCGGGAATATATTGTCTGGATAGAATCTATTATCAGCAGTTGCGGGGAGACTGCCGCGGCCTGTTCCAGTATATTTTCCAGAAGGGTTTCAGATAATACCAGACAATTATCGTGTTCCCCGCCGAGCCTTTGTCCCCTGAGTTTTATCTGTCTTGCGCTCTCTTCTCCCGATACATATAATGTTTTCATGTTGCTGCATGCGAGCGGTATCTGGAGCGACAGGGTAGATTTACCTATTCCGGGTTCCCCGCCTATGAGTATCATGGAGCCGGTTACGAGGCCTCCGCCCAATACGCGGTCGAATTCCCCGATTCCTTCCCCGCCAGGCTCTCCGCGGAGGCTCTCCCGCTCAAGTATTATCCGGCTTTCGTTTCCGGTTTCGATCCGGGAGAGAGGCAGGGGCCTGGAATTAATATTCTGTAAAAAAGCCTGACTGCGGGATGTCGGGATATTACCGGTATCCCTGCTCACTATCTCCTCCGTCATTGTATTCCACTCTCCGCAGGCGGGACATTTTCCCATCCATTTGGGACTTTCGTTTCCGCATGAACTGCAAAACCATGCTTTTTTTATTTTAGCCATAATTCTTTTATTATTCGGTGCAGGCAAAAGTAGCTATAAATTTGAATATTTTTTATCTTTACACCCCTAAATACGTTCAACCTGAATTTTAATATACTTTGTAAAGATCATGAAAAAGTTTGCTATCGTATCGCTGTTTGCCGCGGCTCTTATATTTATGCCGCAATTTATAAATGCACAGGATCATAATTGCTCCGGTTGTGATACCGGATGCGGGAATAGTGTTATAGTCCGGAATATCGACGATTATATAAAACAGGTTACGGATACCTGGCAGTTGCCCGGCCTTGCGGCGGCATTCTCCATTGACGGTAAACAGTTTTACTCAAAAGGTTTCGGAGTCAAGGAACTACGTCCGGAAGACGGCACTGGGTTCAAAGGCTCCCTCTTTTCCGACAATAGAATTGCAAGCGGAGGATATAAAGGAGTTGTCAATCTCCCCGGCTCGCCCATAGACGGGAATACCGTATTCCAGGTAGGTTCCGTTTCAAAATCTTTTACCGCTACATTAATTGCCGTTCTGATCGACGAGGGAAAACTTAGCTGGGAGGATACCGTAAAAAATATTCTGCCAGATTTTAAAATGTATGATCCGTGGGTAACGGATAATATGCAGGTTAAAGATGTGATGACGCATCGCACCGGACTTGCGGGACAGGCCGGTACTTATATCCCCAATCTGGGTTACGGGCGCGATGATGTCTATAAAATGATGTCCCTTATAAAACCCGCTTACAGTTTCAGGGGCGATTATGAGTATAATAATATAACATTTATCATAGCGGAAAAAATTATAGAGAAAATCACCGGTAAAAGCTGGGAGGAGAATATAAAGGAGAGAATATTCGAACCTTTGGGCATGAATTCATCCTCTGTAAACGCCTCTGGTTTTGCTACTTCCGCAAATGTGGCTACTCCGCATGACTATTCTTACGCAGAAGGCGGGATAAAAACCCTTCCCTTGTATGCAGACGAACAGGCGTTGCACTGGCTTACCGTAATAGGTCCCGCCGGCAGCGTATGTTCCAGTGTAAATGATATGGCCAAATATGCGCAGATGCATTGCAATAACGGCTGGTATGCTGAACCCGGCGTGAACGGAGGTACGGATACCGTCCGCATTATGAGCGGAAAGGCTATGAAAGCCATGCATAAAGGAGTAACCGTAACCTCTCAGAACGATACCCGTACCACATTATATGCTCCGTGTTGGTTTGTGGAACAGAATAACCGTTACAGACTGTATTTCCATACCGGCACTACATGGGGTATGACGGCCCTCTGTTTTTATGTACCGGAAATTAATTTCAGCGGCATAATACTTGTGAACAGCGAGGCGAATACATCCCCAAGATATGCCATAATGCGCCGGGCCATAGATCTTATCCTCGCCTCTAAAGCCGGACTGGATATGAACGAGCCGGGGAATGTATCGGCTTTGAAAGATTACAGCAGGGAAGATTTCGACAAATGGTGCAAATCGGCTGCGGAAAGCGCTGAGAAAGCCGCACGGGAAAAGGCCGCCGTTGCCGACAGTATTGCCGGCGGATTGAAACGGATTCCTCCCGCTCCCGGTAAAAAGACCCTGAAAGGTAAATATAAAAAAGACGAGTTGTTCGGGGATGCTGAAATAACTATTGAGAAAGGGGGTTTGTATATCGCCGTAGGAAAGATGGGATATAAAAACAAATTGAACCATATAGAGGGGAACAAATACGAGTTCCGCAGCGACGGGCATGCTTTTCCTGTTCGTTTTACAACTGATGACAGCGGAGAAAAAATTACGGGATTTATTATAAAGTTCAATTACGGCGAGGAAGATGATTTCGGCGGATGGATCAAAAAGTAAATTTTTATTTGATTTACACATAAAACAAGTTAATGAGAGAGCGAAGCGGTTACTATCGCTCTGAAAAATTTTAAACGTATGAAAAAATTTATCATCTTTTTATTTGCGGCGGTTCTCTTTTTATCGCCCTTGATGACTTTATCGGCACAGGCTCCCCAGGGAAAAGGAATGCCTGTTATAGGCGTATCTTCTACAGCAGAGCCTAATATGGCTGCGGCTCTTCTTACATATATCAATGCCGTAAAAAAAGCGGGCGGAGTTCCCCTGGTTATCCCTATGACTACCGACGATGCTCAGATAGACGTTATTCTGAGAACCGTAGATGCCATTGTTATGACCGGAGGTGAAGATATAAATCCGCAATATTTCGGGGAAGAACCCAACAGGAATCTGGGAGAAGTATCTCCGGAAAGAGATGCGTTCGATTATAAACTTATAAAAAGGGCGGTTGCCGCAGGTCTTCCTGTTCTTGGGGTCTGCCGAGGGGAACAGGTTATGAATGTGGTTTTCGGCGGAACCCTTTATCAGGATATTCCTTCCCAGGTAAAAGGTAATTTTGTAAAACATGCTCAGAAAGCTCCGCGTTATCTGGGTACTCATTCCATAGATATAGAGAAAGGCTCTTTACTGCATAAACAGTTGGGGACGACTGAAATTATGGTTAATTCATACCATCATCAGGCCGTTAAAGATATAGCTCCCGGTTTTAAAATAACCGCCCGTTCAAAGGACGGAATAGTGGAGGCTATAGAGATGATAGGAAATGATAAAGTCTGGGGAGTACAATTTCATCCCGAAGGACTTGTTTCTAACGGGAACGATGATTTTATGGGGATATTCAGGCATCTGATAAAGAAAGCCTCTGAAAATGCTTCGGGAAAACGTTAGAGCCTGTTTGTCTCTGCGAGGCTCTTTTTTATCGTCAGATTGAATTTATCTGTATTTATAAGCTCTTCCAGGTTGAGGTGCATGCGGTATTTCCAGTAATGTTGCGGGTCGGAAGGATCGTTTATCCTCTCGGCATAGGCATATTTACTCCTTAATTTTCCGTCTATCGCAAACCAGTCCTGTAAAGGAAATATTGCCAGCATACTTGAGGATGAAAGATTCTTTTTTATAGTTTCGAGACAGCTTCCAGGCGTCGCATCGAAATACCTCTCCCCGTTTTCTCCTATCATTCCGCCGTATTGTACCAGCTCCTTACCCAGCCATACGCGCAGAGGTTCGCAATCGTGGGTACTTGTAGTGCAGACGCTCAGATACGGGTATTCCTGCGGATCGGCTAATTTTACTCCCGGCTTTTTAGGCATTTGCTGTAACTCCAGGGAGAGTATGTTAAGATTTTCCATACACCGGGAAACGGATTGGTTAAGCATACCCAGGTCTTCGCCGCAGGCGAGCATATTGCCGGCGGCTATAAGCTGTTGCAGTTTCTTCATAGCCCCCTTATACCAGAGATCATTGTGCCGCTGATAAAAATAATAGCAGAAAAGGGAGTCGTACCGCTGCTGCTGCCCTTTGCTAAGGGCGTTATATTCCCTGCTCTCTTTTCCGCAGATAGCGGGATGATATTTCCCTTTTCGATAAGGATCTTTTATGAAAAGCCCTTCTTGTATTTTTTCTATGCCCCATTCCGATATTTCTGCTTTTGTAAGCGGCAGAGAGGGGGAAAAATGTCCTTCTTTTGCCCCGGAACTTCCGGCGGGGATTTCCCATATTCTGAAAAATCCCAGGATATGATCTATCCTGTATGCATCGAAATAGTTTGAAAAGTGCGAGAGTCTGTTTTTCCACCATGAATAGTGGTCTTTTTCCATTTCATCCCAGTTATAGGTTGGGAATCCCCAGTTTTGCCCCCGGGAAGAGAAAGAGTCCGGAGGCGCTCCGGCCTGCTGTCCGAAATTGAACAGTTCCGGATATTGCCATGCATCCGCACCGTTCCTGGAAATCCCGATAGGAATGTCGCCTTTGATCGCAACGCCATTAGCACGGGCATAATCTTTTATTGCGCACATTTGTTTATGCAGATGGTACTGTATAAAGATGTGGAAATATATATCGTTATATAATCTGCTTCCGCGTGAAGATAATACGGCCACGGTCTTTTCGGAAAATATCGCGTATTCTTCCCATTGCCTGAAATCCGCCGTTTTATATTTATCCCTTAAAGTGCAGAATACGGCATAAGGAAAGAGCCATTCTTTATTTTGTTTTACAAAGGCATAGTAACCGGGCTCCGCACGGGTATCATCCTTCGTCTCTTTATAAACGGCTTTCAGATAACGCATTTTCACATCGAGAGCCTCCTGGTAATCCAGAAACGCATTATGGTTTAATAATCTGCCATCCCTTCTCAGTTCCTTTGCCAGAGCCGTGTCGGAAATACGGCCGACATTTTCGGGATTTATATATATAGGGTGCAGGGCGAATGCGGAAATACAGTTATAAGGATAGGAGTCCCTCCAGGTCATAGTGCCGGAAGTGTCGTTTATAGGAAGCAACTGTATAACGGATAATCCGCACACTTTGGCCCAGTCTATGAGAAGCTTTAAATCCGAAATATCCCCTGTGCCGTAACTGTTTTTGGAGCGCAGGGAAAAAAGCGGTATTGCAACCCCGCCGAATCCGGGATAAGACCGCGGGAAATTTGCGGCTGAATGTTCTATTATTACCGTATTGTTTTTTAATATTCTCGGTAAAGTAAGCCTCCTGTCTTCTCCCTCTTCCCAGGTATACTCCCCTGTGACTTTATCTTTTATTATGAATTTATACAGAAGTTCTTTATTCTCTTTTTTATCGATATTGAAATCCGCCGTCCACTTAACTCCGTCCGTTCTGTTCATTACCGTACCTTTGGAAACATCCCACTCCCCGGTGTTTTTTGTGTTCCCGCAGATGAGCACCTCTTTTGTGAGGGGAACATTGGGAATCGTAACTTTTATTATAAGCTCGCTATTATGTCTGTGCAAATGAGTGTAGGCGGCATTGTCCCCCGCAAAAAAGACATCTGCAAAAGGTGCGGTAAGAAACGGAGCTTCATTATCGTTGCCCTGCCATTGATCGTAAGCTGTTACTTCTTTCGTAGCCGGGTTCAGAGCTAAGAATCTTCCTTTGCCGGCCTCGAAATATATCGAGCCTTCCGTGTCCTTTACAAAATATTTATATGATATTATTCTCTCTTTCAACGGATCCACGGTTATTTCGCCCTCCCATACGGAATTACCCGTATAGTTGAGTTTAAAAGCTCCGGAGGTTTTGTTATTCCCCAGCAGGTAGGAAGAGCCTGTTATAAATAACTCTTCTCCCCACCTAGTGTTGAAATTGATAGAGAAGCGGAGTATCATAATTTTTAGAATCTTACGGATACCCCGAAATTTACCAGACCTTTATAACCGAATCCCACTTCCGCGAACGCTCCCAGAACTCCGCCTCCTACCCTTACCCTTGTTGCAGTAAGGTTGTAGGCGAAATTGTATCTGTCGTCCTCCTTAGGGATATTTATCCTGGTTGCAGGATCGGAAAGGGTCTGCCGTTCATCCAGTTTTGCGAGACCGAGCGAACATCCGCAAGATGCTTCCCATATTCCGCTCCTGAAGTACGTCCAGTTGACTCCGGCCAGAGCGGTATAATTCCGTACATGATTTGTATATACATCGTTCCCGTTATTGTCGGTCAGGTGCATATCCGCCTCGCTTATACCTAAATACGCTCCTACGCTTATATAAGGGCTTATATAAAAGTTGTAACCTGCCGCACCTACTCCGGTATAGTTATTCGAAGATATTTTCAATCCGTAACCGGAAAGTGTTTTCGAATCGAGTTTGTTGGTGAGTTCTATTATCGTAGGAGATCCGTACTGTATATATATCTCGCTCTTTTTATAATCTATGTAATCATAATTACCGTCATAACGGCGTTGTTTGCCTGATTTTGCGTTCAGAGGCAACGATGAAAATATCAGTAAAAAACAGATAACCGGTAGTAAGTACTTGTTCATACGTTTAATTGTTTATTATAATCTATTTTAAATTTTCTTTTTTTCCACATGCTTATGCTGATTAAAGAGAGCAGTCCGCATATTATCATTGTAATAGCTTGTGATTCATGTGAAATAGTAGCGAATATAACACCTGTGGTCTGAGGTACGCTATAAACGCTCGCCAAAGCAAGACTCACAATAAAATGGTATGCTCCGAGTCCTCCCTGTACCGGCACTACCCAGCCCAGTCCGCCTACTATCATTAAAAACAGGGCGTCTGTTCCGTTCAGTTCTCCTATGGACGGGAAAGCATATATGGTTGTAAGGCTCGTAAGCCAGTATGTTCCCCATAATAACAAGGTATAAAAAATAAAAAGCCACTTGTTTTTCATCCGGAATGCGGTGAACAATCCGTCGATAAGTCCGCGGATTATATCCGCAATCTTTTTAAATAGCCTAATTTTAAGAATTTTATCCCTGTAAATCCACAGTAAGGCAAATATAACTAAAAAAAACAGAATAATTGCGGCGGCAATAAAAATTAAATTGGAGGAAAAACGTGTCGTAACAGGATCGAGCATTTCTTTGCTTATAAATCCTCCGAATTCGTTCCATTTGAAAAAGAGCAGTATGACAGCCCATAGCACAAGGCATATAACGTCGATTCCCCTTTCAAGAACCACCGTTCCCAAAGCTCCCTCGAAACTTGCTTTTTTCGTTTTGGCTATGACGCCGCATCTGGCGATCTCTCCTGCCCTGGGCAGGATAAAATTTGTAAGGTAGGCGACGGTAACCCCGTCATACGATTCCCGGAATGAGATCCCTTTGTTAAGTTGTTTAAGTAAAAGCCTCCATCTTAAAGCCCTTACCGCAAATCCCAGAAAGCCTATGAACATTGAGGCCGCAATCCAGTAATAGTTACAGCTTTTAAGTCCCGCCAGAAAATCGCTCCATTCCACCCCTTTGAAAGAGATATAGAGCAGTCCTAAGGCTATACATAAAAGGATAATATATTTTATTATTTTCCCGATATATCCTTTTTTTGTTCCTGACGACTTCATAATTAAACAAGCATGTTTGTCACCGAATCGGGAAATATTACTTTAGGTTTGAAAGCCTGTGCTTCTTCCGGGGTCATTTGGGCGTATGCCATTATAATAACCAGATCCCCTACGGCAAATTTCCTTGCAGCCGCTCCGTTAAGGCATATCTTGCCGCTTCCGCGTTCCCCCTTTATGACATAGGTATCCAGCCGCTCTCCGTTATTTATATTTACGACCGTAACCTTTTCATTCTCGAAAAGCCCGGCCGCTTCTATAAGGTCGGTATCTATGGTTATGCTGCCTATATAGTTGAGGTTTGCTTCAGTTACGCTTACCCTGTGTATTTTCGATTTAACTATTTCCAATAACATATTATAATTTATTTAAGATTTATATTATCAATAAGTCTTACCGGAGATGCATATACCGCGCACCATAATTGGATTTTATCCGTATCGTTCCATGACATTACAGGTTTAAGCCCTGCCGCATCCACTATTTCCACATATTCCGTTTTCAGTTCCGCATTTGAATTAATGTCCGCGGTAACCGCTGCCGTTACCTGATCCGGAGTCATGGTTTTCATATACTCTTTCGCCTTGCATATACATTTATATATATGCGGAGCCGCCGCCCTTTGCGCCGGGGTGAGCAACGTATTGCGCGAACTTTTTGCCAGTCCGTCATATTCTCTTATTATCGGGCATTGTATTATTTCAACCGGATATTTCAGTGTTTTTACAAAATATTTTATTATTGCGACCTGCTGGAAATCTTTTTCGCCGAAAAATGCTTTTGCAGGTTTTACAATATCGAACAACCTGGTAACCACCTGTGCTACTCCATTGAAATGTCCGGGACGGCGCGGGCCTTCCCCGTATGAATCAAGTCCTCCCAGATCGAATATTCTTGTCTCTTCCTGCGGATAAATATCGGCTGTGCCGGGTGCGAATACAATATCCGCGCCGCATTTTTCCAGAAGGGCGCAATCTGCCTCAAGCATCCGGGGGTAGCATTCAAGATCTTGCTTGTTATTGAATTGCGTAGGATTTACGAATATACTTACAATAGTATGAGAGCATTGTTTTGCGGAGGCTTCCACAAGTGAGATATGCCCCCGGTGAAGAGCGCCCATTGTAGGTACGAACCCTATATTTCCTTTGTCTTCCAATTTTTGATAAGCCGAACGGAATCCGGCAAGTGTTTTTGCTATTATCATTTTCTGTGCAATTTGAAACGGCAGATGTTAAATCGGGTGCAAACCTACAAAAAATAAAAATATTATCTTTGCAAAATAATCTTATAATTTAAAAATGAAGTCTGTATTAGGGATCGGGAATGCACTTACCGATATTCTGGCGGTGTTGCCGAATGATGAATTATTAAAAACTTTCCATCTACCGAAAGGGAGCATGCAACATGTGGATGCCGCAACCGGGAATAAAATATGGAACAGCCTTAAATCAATGGGAGTTCTCCAATATGTGCCCGGAGGTTCCGCCGCCAATACCGTTACCGGTACGGCTATATTAGGCATGCCCAGCGGGTTTATCGGGAAAGTGGGGGATGATGAACTCGGTTCTCTTTTTATGACGGGACAGGAGCGTAACGGCATAAAACCTACCCTGCTTAAAGGAAAGGCGGCCAGCGGCAGGGCGATGGTATTCATTACGGCTCCGAATGCAGAAAGGACTTTTGCCGTATATCTTGGTGCGGCCATAGAGCTTGTTCCGGAAGATCTTAAACCGGAGTATTTCAAAGGATACGATTATTTTCATATAGAAGGGTATCTTGTACAGAATCAGAAGCTTGTGCGTAAAGCGGTTGAGCTTGCAAGAGCTGAGGGGATGATAATTTCAATAGATATGGCGAGTTATAATGTGGTTGAAAGCAATGACGCTTTCCTGCATGATATTATTGAAAATTATGTGGATATAGTTTTCGCCAATGAAACGGAGGCTAAGGCATTTACCAAAAAAGAACCTCGGGAAGCCCTGGATGAAATAGCGAAAATGTGCAGCATTGCCGTTGTGAAACTGGGGCCCGACGGCTCTATGGTTAAAAGCGGAGACGAATTTTATAAAATAGAGGCATGGCCGGCGAATACCATAGATGCGACTGGCGCCGGCGATATTTATGCTGCAGGATTCCTGTTCGCCCACTCATACGGTATGCCTATAAAGGTATGCGGGGAAGTAGGCTCCATTATTTCTGCAAAAGTCGTGGAGGTAATAGGCCCTAAGGTTGATGTTCCGCGCTGGAAAGCCGCCAAGAAGGAGATCAGGGAACTGATGGGTATAAGCAAGGATTGAGTTTCTCCTGTCGGCGACCGTTGCATCTGTCTGTAAAAAGATAAAAATTCCCTATAAATAGGGATTGTGCCGGTATAATAAAAACGCTTTTTTTGCATAAAAAATTTTTATCAATGAGAAGAGTTTACAAATTTGCGGTGATGGTTGCGGCCATATTAATAAATGTTAGTTTAATATCGTGTTCTAAAGAGAAGGAAAAACCATCTGTCCCGGATGCGAAATCTTTAAGTATCAAAACGTCCGATTATAAAACATGGACATATTTTTCTTTTGAGAAAGGCATTATAGGAACTTACGGCGAGACGGAATTCGATTATAAGAACAGGCTCGACTGGGATCTGGCTTTCCACAGGTGGGATGTACGCACCAACGGGGGAGAAAGCGGCAAAGGCCAGGGCGGCGCAGTCCTTACGGCTTACGGGAACCTTAATACCGGAACCTGGAGTTCGCATATTCCTTCATATAAGTTTATAACCGATACTAAAATCAAAACATACATGGCTCCGCCTAATATGAACGCCGAGGATGGTGCAGACCAGAGGAAAGAGGTTCCCGGCAGTACGGAGCTTGCCAAATGGATGACGGTGACGATGTCCTCTATTCCGCCTACATATAAAGTCAATGAAAAGGCATTCGTAGTAAAAACGGCTTCCGGGAAATTCGCCGCTTTGAGATTTACCGGTTATATGAATGATAAGGCTGAGAAGGGATATGCCAGCTTTGAATATATTTATCCTCTGAATTAATTTTATCAAGGTGATAAAAAGTCTGTTTTGTAGGCGGTTTTTTATGATTGCCGCTTGTGTGCTCGTTGCGGGGACGATTGCAGCGCAGACCGCCGATACGTTATCGGGAAATAAAAAACGCTCCTCCGGAGAAAAAGGGATGGCGCAGGAGGTTGCCGAACATCTGGAGCAACTGGTGGTAACCGGAACCCGTACCCGCAAAGCCCTTAAAGATGTTCCTGTGATAACCCGTCTTATTACCGCCGAGGAGATAAGAAAAGAGTCTCCGCGTTCTATTACGGATTTGCTGGAAACCGAATTGCCGGGGATAGAGTTTACCAGGACGGAAGGAGTTACCAACAGCATCTCTTTCCAGGGATTGGGAGCTAATTATCTGCTTATACTTGTGGATGGAGAGAGGATGGCGGGAGAAACTCAGAGGAGTAATCCGGATTTCAACCGTATAAATATAGATAATGTGGAAAGAATAGAAATTGTAAAGGGGGCGATGTCTACCCTTTACGGTTCGGGTGCGGTGGCAGGGGTCATAAATATTATAACCAAAGGTGCTTCCAAGCCTTTTCAGGCAAGCGTAGAGGGGAGTTATAACGGTGAAGGGGAACAGAAAGCGGCGTTGAATATAGGGACCAAAAGTAAAGGGGGATTTTCCGCCTACACTTCCGCCGCTGCTAATTTTAAACAAAGATATTTCTTTGAGAATACGGAGATAGAGGGATTCAGAAACTTTTCCGTGACCCAGAAAGCCGGATATGCTTTTTCAGATAAGTTCAAGGTCAATGCCAGGGGAACGTTTTATACGCATGAAAGATATAATGCCGGGGATGTTGGAAAGTTACGGCATGATATGTATTATGACTGGAATATTTTGTTGAAAGGGGAGTATGAGATCAACTCCAAAAATAATATAGAGGTATCATATAATTTCGATAATTACAGTAAATATGCCAGGTATCTTAAACTGAATAAAAGCGAAAGGAATTACCGTGATATTATACATAATCCCAAAATATTTTTCTCTACTCAGGCTATCAGAAATAATACGTTTGTAGCGGGAGCCGAATTCCTTAACGAGTCCCTTGATTCATACCAGTTCAGCGGTTCCGCCAAATCCGTATCTCAGGCGGCCGTTTTTGTACAGGACGATTATGCGGTGAACAACAGAATCTCTTTTCAGGCAGGGGTACGGCTGGATTATCACAACAGGTATAACGGAGTATATGCCACTCCTAAAATATCGGGGATGTTCAGGCTCCGCAACTGGACGTTCAGGACCGGGTATGCGGCCGGATTCAGGTCTCCCACATTAAAAGAGCTGTATACTGTATGGGATCATCAGGGAATGTTCGTGCTCGTCGGGAACCCCGCACTTAAACCTGAAAAGAGCCATAATGTACAGGCTTCCGCGGAGTTTACCAAAAACGGCCTGAATATTTCCGCCAACGGATTTTTTAATCATATTTATGATAAGATAGCTACCGTATGGAATGTCGCACAGGATACGAGTTATTATACCAATATAGATAAGGCGAGGATTTACGGGGCAGATCTGAATATCAGGTGGGAATTCCTGAAGAATTTCGCAGTAAAGGGCGGATATGCGTATGTGTATGATAAACAGTTGGTAAACGGGTATAATACTTCCGCTACCCGCCCTCACTCCGCAACCATAAGATTTGAATATAATTTTTCCATTTGGGACAGCAATTTTACTGCCGGGCTTAACGGAAGAT
The DNA here is from genome assembly GCA_964449975.1 of uncultured Muribaculaceae bacterium. GTDB lineage: Bacteria > Bacteroidota > Bacteroidia > Bacteroidales > UBA932 > Egerieousia. The sequence continues at coordinate 14,115 of CAYVED010000007.1, read as the reverse complement.
GGTTGAGCGAAGTAGAGACATGGAGCGAGATCGACAATAACCGGTATGAAAAGACCCGTTACGAAGGATATTCAATATGGAAAATAGGTCTTACCGGAAGATTTCCTTACGGTATAAGGGGGAATATGGGTGTAAATAATATTTTTAACTACAGACCCCGGGTGGTTACCTATAATGCCGGAATTACAAGGGGAATTACGTTTTTTGCGGGAATAGCCCTCTCCATAGACGAGATGTTCAGTAAAAAACGGTAGTCCGTAACCTGATAATTATAATTTAGTTTTATATTTGCCTGATGATGTTTAATTCTACTGATATGGGAAAGTTAATGTATATAACGGCGCTATTCTTGTTTTTACCGGTGGCGGCTGTTGCACAGGATGTTTCCGGAAAAGATGGCAGCGGGATCGATACCCGTAAAATAGTTGAGTACCTTGCCGGCGACAATCTTGCCGGTCGTTTCCCCGGTACCGGGGGAGATACGCTTGCGGCTGTATTTATTTCGGAGAAATTCAGGGAGCTGGGACTGGAAGTCTCTTTGCGTCCTTTTTATCTGAAGAAAGATAGTTGCACTACGTTTAATGTGGTAGGGGTTACCAAAGGGAGTTTCGACAGGTATATTATCATAGGGGCGCATTACGACCATCTGGGTTACGGCGGAAAAGGAAGTGGCTCCCGTACTCCCGATACTCTTGCAGTTCATAACGGAGCGGATGATAATGCGTCGGGAGTTGCCGCGATGTTGAAAACGGCGGAAAACAGTTTAAAGCGTAATCAGAAAACCGGTCTTGTATTTGTGGCTTTCGGTGCGGAAGAAAGAGGCGTGGCAGGTTCTAAAGAGATTGCCGAAAATCCGCCTGTGAACAGGGAAAAGATAATGGCTATGTTCAATTTCGATATGGTGGGTTATTTAAGAGACGGGGCGATAACCCTCGGAGGAACCGGAACTGCTGCGGAATTGGATTCCCTTATAGATATTTCCGTAACGGAATTCAATACCGGGGATGTTAAAACTCCGGTGAGGGTGAAGAAATCGAAAGAGGGCGTGGGGCCTTCCGATCACACTTCGTTTTATGCCAAGAATATTCCTGTAGTATATTTTTCTACAGGAGCCACTCTTGATTATCATACTCCGGAAGACGACGCCTGGAAATTAAACTATAACGGAATAGATTCCGTAGCCGCTTTTGCAACCGTATTGCTTAATACTATATCGGAACAGCCTCGTCTCACTTTTACCGAGGCGGGTTCTCCCGATGCCGCTCCCATGCGGGCTTCGTTTAAAGTTACGCTGGGATTGATGCCGGATGTTACCGGTCAGACCGAGAACGGTTTGCGTGCGGATGTCGTTATAAAAGGCAAGCCGGCGCATAATGCCGGACTTAAAAACGGCGATATAATTATCCGTATCAATGAAACTCCGGTTACCGATATAGAGAGTTATATGAAATGTCTGGGTACTTTAAAAGCAGGAGAGATTGCCGCTGTTAAAGTATTGAGGGGTAAAGAAACTATTTTATTCGAGGTGCAATTATAAAACTATAAGATATGTGGAAGAAAATATTATTTTGGACACTTGCGGTTGCGGTTACGCTTGGGGCGAGTGTTTACCAGAGAATGACCGGTCCTACCCATCCGGCAAGACTTAAAACGGTGCTGAACAATGTTGATTATTCGTTCAAGTTCCCCCGCAGCGGAGGGGAAGAGGATTGTTCCGTAGTACTTAAAGGTCTTGGAGCAGGGGATAATGGCGAAGTTTCGGTTACGGGTGAAGTTTACTGGAGGAAATACCCGTCCGATGATAGTTTTACCAAAATAGATATGGTGCGCACTTTTGACGGATTATCGGCTTCATTGCCGGTACAACCTCCCGCCGGAAAACTGGAATATTATATTTCGATAGGAACCAGAGTCGAAAACCAGGACGGTATAGTTACTACGGATAATTATTATTTTAAGGAGGAGCCGCTTATTATAAGATTCAAGGGAGATGTTCCGGCATGGGTGCTTATTCCGCATGTGATTTTTATGTTTGCTTCCATGCTTATAGCCGCATACGCCTTTTTCTGTGCGATAGCGAATATGCCGCAATATAAAAAATATATTACCCTGGCATTCTGGATAATACTTATAGGAGGATTCGTACTGGGGCCTATCGTACAAAAATATGCTTTCGATATTTACTGGAGCGGATTCCCTTTCGGGAGCGATCTTACCGATAATAAAACCCTTTTCGCTGCGGCAGCGCTGCTTGCTGCCGTACTTACGCGCAGATATAAATGGAGCAGGTGGGTTACGATATTTGCAGTACTGGTTATGTTCGTTGTGTTTTCCATTCCGCACAGCATGCGCGGTTCGGAACTTAACCATGAAACCGGAGAGGTCGTAACTTCTCAGACAAAATAGTTCCGGCAGGAGCGTAACGACCTTTCCTGAGAGTATCATTAATGATGCCGGAGCCGTGATAATCCTTGAGATTACGGAGCCGGTCATTTAATCGGGTATTTTGCGGAATTGTCCGGATCAGATATATTTTTTAATTTCGCAAAATTAATAATAATTAAAACTCAGAGTAATATGAGGAAATTTATTTTTATATCCGTATCGGTACTCGCATTCGTTTTAACCGCCGGAGCGCAGGATATTTCTTATTTCAAAAAAAATATCAGGGAACTTTCTTCCAAAAAATACGGGGGGAGGGGATATGATAAAGATAATGACGGCAAAGCTGCCGGATATATTGCCGGAGAATTTGTAAAATGTGGAGCCGTAACTCCCGCAAAGGCTTTCGGAGAAGCCTCTGCCTCTAAAGCCGGGATAAACGGATATTTTCAGCAGATAACTTTCCCTATAAATGATTTTAACGGTAAGGCGGATTTTTATGTGGACGGGAAAAAACTGAGACCGGGTTATGACTATGTGATAAACAGTTATTCGGGGGGTGGCAAAGGGAGATATAAACTATATTATATAGATACGGCCGGATACAATATTCAAAATACTTTGAATTTTCTTGAGAAAAACGGAAAGGATCTGGTAGTCGTTATGGATTTTGGCCGGGAGTATTACCGGATTCTTGTGGGAATTAGAATGAAGAATATGAAGATCGCCGGAATGGTTCTGCTTAACAGCAGTAAGAATATGAGAGAGACTATGAAAATGGTTGGAGGTATGGATATGGGGAGTATAAGTCCGCTGTCTATGAGTAAATCATATATGGAGATGCTTATGATGGATCATCCGCATATTGTGGTTGATGCGGAGAGGTTTCCTGCCGGGGCCTCTGCCGTTGAGTTCGATATTGAACCGCAACTCAGGATGCAGGAGCAAAGTTCCAATGTTATTGCGGTTATTCCGGGAAGCTCCGAACCCGACAGTATTTTTGTTTTTACCGCCCATTACGATCATCTGGGGATGCTGGGCAAAAAGGTATTTTATCCGGGTGCTAATGATAATGCATCGGGAACTTCAATGCTGCTTGCGTTGGCGCGGTATTACGGAAAACCTGAGAACAAGCCTGCTAATACGCTTGTTTTTGTTGCGACTACGGGTGAGGAAATGGGGTTGTTGGGATCGAGAAAGTTTACGGAAACCCCGCCTTTTAATCTTAAAAAAATTAAATATGTTCTGAATTTCGATATGGTTGCGGATCGTACAGATACCCTTTCCGCATATTCTGATAAATGCGGTATGAGAGGGATAGAGTTGTTTAAGAGCATTAACGGGAAAGAAGGATTGTTCAAAGAGATTGCTTACGGGAAATACCAGCAGAACAGCGATCATTACTATTTTCTGAGAAAGAAGATTCCGGCCGTATGTTTTATATTTGAGAAAGGCGTCAATTTCGGCAAACTGCATACTCCCGGAGATAATATGGATAATATTTCTCTTGAAAATTTCAATAAACTCTTTGTCCTTGCAACGGATTTCGTAAAACAATATTAAAAGAGAATTATGCAGATATACAAATCGATGGTTCTCAGTGAGGTAGTGTATAAAAACCCTACGATAATTCCTATTCTGGGCAGATTCGGAATATCGCTGGGGCTGGGTAATATGAGCGTGGAGGAGGTTGCGGGTAAATATTGCCTGGATACAGATTTCCTTTTACTTACCCTCAATATCTACCTTAATGAAGACTATTATCCTCAAACGGAACTTAAGGGGCTGGACTGCAATACGGTGTCGCAGTATCTGGAAAAAACCAGGAATTACTATCTCCAGGTACAGCTTCCTAATATCGAAAAACATCTTAACGCTTTTATAGGAATGAGCAGGGCGGCGGAAAAGAATAATCCCAGTTCCCCATTGTCTTTGCTTAAAAGGCTGCTTGAAAATTTTAAAGAGGCGCTTTCCGGGGATGAATTTGCATCCGGAAACGACCCCGATACTATTCAGCCTCACCAGATATTGCAGGATATGCAGGAGGTGCTCATTAAATTCCTTCAGGGAGAGTATAATCATAATCTTTGTTATGCAACAATATTTGCAATGCACAGTCTGGAACTGGATATGGTTAAACATGACAGGATACGTAAAAGGGTATTGCGCAGAATAATGGAGGCTCCCAGGGAATTAACTCCCAGGGAAACGGACGTTCTCAAGCTTGTTGTTGCCGGAAAAATGAATAAAGAGATTGCGGACGAACTCAATATAAGTTTTCAGACCGTATTGAGCCACAGGAAAAATATTACCGGAAAACTCGGAATAAAAACCGTTGCAGGATTGACGTTTTATGCTATTTCATGCGGATTGGCGGAACAGAAATAGAACTCTGTCTATTGGTTAGGGTTATAATAATAACGTTTGAAATGTTGACAAAAGCCGATAAATCATAGATAATTGAATTTTTTACACTATTTTTGTAATACTCATTAAGTTAATGGGAGTTAAATTAATCAAGATGAGATTTTATAACAGAACAACGGAGTCGGAGATACTCGGTCGCATCCTGGAACAGTCGAAGAAAGATTCCTGCTTTACGGTTATGATTGGTCGCCGCCGTATCGGGAAGACCTCTCTTTTGCTGGAATCTGTAAAAGGGCAGAAATATCTCTATTTGTTTGTATCCCGCAAAAGTGAGCCGCTTCTTTGCGGGCAGTTTCAACAAGATGCGGCAGAAGCTTTGGGGATACCATTATTCGGGACTATTAATAAGTTCCGCGATCTTTTCGAGCAGTTGTTGATTTTTGCTACAAAAGAACATTATACGCTAATTATTGACGAATTCCAGGAATTTGATAATGTAAATGCTTCGATATTTAGTGATATTCAGAATCTTTGGGATAAGTATAAAGATAAGGCCAAAATAAACTTTATAGCTTCCGGCTCTATATATTCGATGATGATGAAAATTTTTGAGAACAGGAAAGAGCCGTTATTCGGGCGTCTGACCTCAAAAATAACGTTGAAACCTTTTACCGTTAGCGTAATGAAGGAAATTCTAAGCGACTACAATCCCAAATACACATCAGAAGATCTTCTGTGCTTTTATATGCTGACAGGAGGAGTTCCTAAATATATCGATTTGTTAATGGGAGCAGGAGCCGTGACGAAAAATAAGATGCTTGGTATGATTACAAGTCAGGATTCTCCTTTTATCGGGGAAGGAAAAGATTTACTCATTTCCGAGTTCGGGAAAGAGTATGGAACCTATTTTTCTATTCTTCAACTTATTGCTTACGGAAAAACCACTCAGAGCGAAATAGATTCCATTATAGGAAAGAACACGGGGGCTTATCTGGTGAATTTAGAAAAAGAATATTCTCTTATCACGAAAAATAAGCCGGTGTTTTCCAAGCCGGAGAGCCGCAAAACCCGTTGGAGTCTGAATGATAATTATCTTCGTTTCTGGTTCCGGTTTATTTTTCCTAACCAGTCATTAATTGAAATGGGAAAATATGAATTACTCCGGGAGTTTATAGATAAAAACTACGAACAGTACAGCAGTGGGATTCTTGAAAAATATTTCCGTGATAAAATGGCGGAAGAGGAAAGAATAACCGTTATCGGCTGTTATTGGGATAATAAGGGGAGAAATGAAATAGACATAATAGCTCTGAATGATCTGGATAAAACAGCTATTGTTGCCGAAGTGAAACGTAATCCCAGAAAAATTGATTTGAATTTACTCCGGACAAAAGCCGGTTCAATAAAAAAAGAACTTGTAAAATATGATATTGAGTTCAGGGGCTTATCTGTGGGCGACATGTAAATAAGTGGTAGTAAGGTTGCTATATGGTAAACGTCCGATTCCATTCACAAAAATGTAAAATCGGACGTTTTGATATTCAACAGATGTAAGATAACCTTTCGTTCGCCTGTCGGGGGCTATCTTATTTTCTTAATATATACATCCCGGCCATCGGCCCTGTTACTTCGTTGCCGTCGGCGTCAAGCATATCCAGGGAGTTTTCCCCTATTTTATATAACGTGGTGCTGTTGTCGTCATGCGTTAATGTAAGCAACCCGTCTTTAACGGAGTACGTACCTTTTTCGGAGAATTTAGAATCCCTGTCTATGTATTCCGTTTTAAGTAAATAAGTATTGTCTTTATTTAACGTAAGCTCTGTCTTAATACCGGGGCCGTCTGCAGCAGGCAACGTGCCTTTATAGGTCCCGGAAATATCCGTGGAGTTTTCCGCAGTATGCGTATTAGGAACAGCGTCGTATTTAATGAATACGGCAACGGGACTCTTTCCTTTATATAACATAAGTTTCCCGTTTTCTATTTTGTATTTGTCGGCCTGTTCCAGCATTATGAAGTACGGTTGCTCCATATCCATATCCGGACACGCCATTCTGGTAGAGCCTCCCATTTGTATATCCAGCGCCCCTTTCGGTTCCAGTTTGTACCTTCCCATAAAACGGTTGCATGCCCCCTTACCGGCTATGCTGCTGTCCGCCGCTATAAATTGGAGCGTAAAGCTGTCGTCTTTTTCAAAAGCTTTACTCTTTTCCCCGTTCATACTTTCCAGTTTCCATATAACAGAATCTATGTTCTTTTCTCCAGCATCGGTATTATTATTACCGCATGAAGATAAAATCAGAATGGCAGCCGATGCCATAGTTAAAAAAAATTTTGGGTTCATACGTTTAAAAATTTTCATGTTCGGTTCATATATTCATTACTGTTTAATTAAAATAATCCGTTCAACTGCCCGTTTATGGCGTCTATTACAAAACTCAGGTCTTTGGGATTATCTTCGAATTTAAGTTCGTCTACGTTGAGGATTAACTTCTTGCCGTCTTTATATTCGCCTATCCATTTCTCGTATCTGTCGTTAAGCCCTTTCAGATAATCCAATCTTATGCCGGACTCGTAATCTCTTCCCCTTTTTTGTATCTGGCTTACAAGGTTGGGAATGGATGATTTAAGATAAATAAGCAGATCGGGAGGTTTTACAAGCGACAGCATAAGCTCAAAGAGCGATTTGTAATTTTCGAAATCCCGCGTAGTCATAAGCCCCATAGAATGCAGGTTGGGGGCGAATATTCTGGCGTCTTCGTATATGGTTCTGTCCTGTACGACATTCAGACTGGATTTCTGTATTTCAACAATTCCCTGGAACCTTTTGTTCAGGAAATAAATCTGCAAATTGAAGGACCATCTTTGCATATCATTGTAAAAATCGGACAGATAGGGGTTTACATCCACATCTTCGTATTTTGGTTCCCAACCGTAATTTTTTGAAAGCAGTTTTGTAAGGGTAGTTTTGCCGCTACCTATATTCCCGGCTATTGCTACATGCATGATATTTTTGTTTAAACCGGAGCAAAATTACAAAAAATTATACATGGTGAGGAATCTATTTAGAAACTGTTTTGATTTTATCGTTCAAAGCATGAATTAAAACCTATATCCGGTAATAAAACAGGAAAAGGTTTGTAGAAAATCAAAACAGTTTCTCAGATTCTTAGTATTTTTGCGCTATGTTGGATACTTTGATTCAAAAAGGCAGAAGGGCGAATATGGTGAAAGAACTTTCCGGAAAGTTCGCTTTTGACGACAGGGTGCTCAGATCTCTGGGGGATGTTCCCAGGCATCTGTTCGTGGAGGCGGGGCTTGAACATCTCTCTTATGAGGACAGACCTCTTCCCATAGCAGGCGGACAGACCGTTTCGCAACCTTTTATGGTGGCGATGCAGACCCATCTGGGATGTATAAACAGGGGCGATAAGGTTCTGGAGATAGGAACGGGATGCGGATACCAGACCGCGGTGCTTGCCGGATTAGGCGCAAAGGTGTATAGTGTGGAAAGGCGTAAAGAGTTATATATCTCCGCACAGAGGAATCTGGCCCGGATAGAGTGTTATAGCCCGTTACTGTTTTTTGGCGATGGATATGAAGGGCTGGTGCAGTTCGCTCCTTTCAGGGCTATAATAGTAACTTGCGGCGCTCCAGGGGTTCCAGGGGAGTTGTTATTGCAACTGGAGATAGGGGGCAGGATGGTTATTCCGCTAGGAGGACAGGATCAGGCACAGGAGTTGTCGGTGATAATAAGAAAAAGCGAATCCGAATTCGACAGGACGGCGCACGGCAAATGCTGTTTTGTCCCGATGCTCGGCGGAATCTGCAAATAATATACACGGATTAACAAATTAAAAACATATTATAATGATACAGATTAAAACATTTTATCTTAATGACTTACGCGAATGCTGCTATATGCTTTACGACGAGACGGGAGAGTGCGTCATAATAGATCCGGGTTGCCAGAGTGAAAATGAGAAGGAGAGGATCGTGAAATTTATAGAGACCAAAGCACTCAAACCCGTAAAACTTCTGTGTACCCACGGGCATTTCGACCATATAATGGGGAATGCGTTCGTGGCGAAAAAATGGAATATTCCCACTTATATCCATCCCGAAGATAAGGGGCAGTTGGAAAGGGCGCAGCAATATTGCCAAATGTTCGGATATAATATAGAGCAGCCTCCGCTGGATACTGTCGATCTGGAAGAGGGAGTGCCTGTAACTTTCGGAAATTCCGCATTGGAGGTCATACATACTCCGGGACATACCAGGGGCGGAGTTTGTTTCTATTCGGCTCCCGATAAATTCATTGTTACCGGAGATTCCCTGTTCGCCGGGAGCATAGGGCGTACAGACCTGCCGGGAGGAGATTACGATGCGCTTATGGATAGTCTGCTGAATAAGATATGCAGGGTGGATCCCGACAGCAGGGTTTTTCCCGGACACGGTCCGGAAACCACGATAAGCCACGAACTTAAAACTAATCCGTTTTTACGTTACGAGTAAAAAACGGAAAGTGTAACTTCAGTTTTATATTAAGAAAAGATGAGATCAGGATTTTTGAGCATTATATGTTGCTGTTTGCCTATACTTACCGTTTGCGGTAACGGCAATGCGGATAATAATTCAGGGACTTATACCATCGAGAGCGGATATGTACGGCAATATCCGGGGGAGCAGAATATAACCATACCCGCGCTTCCCGAAAAGGCTTCTTTTGCAGGGGAATCCATGCCTCTGGAATATTTCGATGTACGGGAGAGCCTGCAAAGGGAAATGACTATCATAAATTACTGGCACGGAAGCCTTTCCTATATAGTGCAGCTTTCTGGAAGGTATCAGGGCATGATAGAGCGGATATTGAAAGAGGAGGGCATACATCCCGATTTTTTCTATCTTTGCGTTGCGGAAAGTTCTTTGCAGCCGCAGATCTCCCCTGCCAATGCGCGGGGATACTGGCAATTTCTGGGGACTACCGGCAAAGAGTACGGACTTGAGATAAACAGCCAGGTAGACGAAAGGTATAACTGGGAAAAATCTACCCGCGCCGCCTGCAGATACTTTAAGAAAGCCTATGAAAAATTCGGTACATGGACTCTTGCCGCCGCCTCGTATAACGTGGGAATGGCTAATGTAACAGACCGGATAGGGTATCAATCCATTAAGAACTATTATGATATGCAGCTTCCGCCGGAAACCGCAAGGTACGTGTACAGGGCCGTAGCTTTTAAGATAATAATGAACGATCTTAAAAAGTACGGGTTTAATATTAAAGAGGAAGATAAATACAAGCCTCTTAAATATAAGGTGGTAGAGGTAAAAGGGCCTGTCGCGAACTGGAGCGATTTCGCCGCAAGGCATAATACTAATTTTAAGATGATAAAGATGTATAACGAGTGGATAAGATCCAACAAACTGGATAATAAAAGCCGGAAAACCTATAAAGTATGGGTTCCTCTCAAAGAGAGCCGCAGAGAACTTTAGCCGCTTGATTATTAAATGTAATTTATATTTTATTTATGGATCGTATAGAGGTAACGGGAGCACGCGAACATAACCTGAAAGGTGTGGATGTCGTTATTCCGCGCAATAAACTGGTGGTTGTCACCGGACTTAGCGGAAGCGGAAAATCATCCCTGGCGTTTGATACTATTTATGCCGAAGGGCAGCGCAGGTATATGGAAACGTTGTCCGCTTATGCAAGACAGTTTATCGGGATACTGGAACGCCCTGCCGTGGACAGTATTACCGGTCTGAGTCCTATTATCGCCATCGAACAGAAAACTACCGGCCGGAACCCCCGCTCTACGGTGGGAACTATTACCGAAATATATGATTTCCTCCGCCTGTTGTATGCGCGGGCTTCCGATGCGTATTCTCCGGTAACCGGCAAAAAGATGGTCAAATATACCAACGAACAGATAACATCGCTTATACTCGATGAGTACAGAGGGGTTAAGTGTATTATGCTGGCTCCGCTGGTAGCCGGAAGAAAAGGGCACTACAAAGAACTTTTCGAAAGCCTGCTTAAAAAAGGTTACAGGCATGTGCGTATAGATGGCAAAGTATTGAGTGTCACGGATGTAAAACCGCTGGATCGTTATAAATCCCATTTTATAGAGCTTGTAATAGATAAACTTATACCCGGAGAAGGAGATTCTAAACGTATCTCCGACTCCGTTAGTTCTGCACTGGAACAGGGTAAAGGTACTTTGGCTATACTGGACTTTGAGAAGCAGGAGGCTGCTCCCAGGTATTTCAGCAGACAGCTTATGTGTCCCGACAGCGGCCTCTCTTTTCCCGAACCTGCCCCGCATACCTTTTCGTTTAATTCCCCGCAGGGAGCATGCCCCAAATGTAAAGGTCTGGGCTACGTTTCGAGGATAGATATGAGCAAGATCATTCCGGATACTTCAAAATCTATTGCCGGAGGCGGGATAGAACCTTTCGGGAGTATGAAAGATAATAACTGGTTCAGGATATTGGAGAGCATGGCCCGGGTGTATGATTTTTCGCTTAACGAACCTGTAAAGAACCTTCCGGAGGAGGTAATGAATATGATAATCTACGGGACGGACGAGCTTTTCCGCGTGGATCTTCCGGACGGAACTCAACTGGCTCCTTTTGCCGGCGTAATAGCCAGGCTCGAACAGAGCGGGAATGAGAGCGACGAGATGATTGCTAAAAAAGAGCGTTTTATAGAGGAGAGTATTTGTCCGGAATGCGGAGGTAACCGGCTGAAAAAGGATGCTCTTAATTTTAAAATAGATAATAAAAATATTGCGGAGGTCTCTGCAATGGATATAGATGCCCTGGCGGAATGGATTGTCTCTTTGCCGGGCAAAATGAATAAAAAACAGAATCTTATAGCGGGGGATATAATAAAAGAACTTACCGACAGAGTGGGGTTCCTTCAGGCTGTAGGTTTGAACTATCTTTCCCTGGACAGATCTACCCGCTCTTTAAGCGGCGGGGAGAGCCAGAGGATAAGGCTGGCTACCCAGATAGGGAGCAAGCTGGTAAATGTACTTTATATTCTGGACGAGCCCAGCATTGGGCTTCATCAGAGGGATAACCGTAAATTGATAAATTCATTGAAAGCTTTGCGGGATGAAGGTAATTCGGTTATGGTGGTGGAACATGATCAGGAGATGATAACTGAAAGCGACTGGCTTATTGATCTCGGGCCGCGTGCCGGAGTAAACGGAGGAAAGTTGTTGTATAGCGGAGAACCCGCGGAGCTTATGAAAATGCCTGTTGAAAAAATCAAGGCGTTGCATAGTTATACTGCGGATTATCTTCGCGGCATAAGGAAAATAGAGGTTCCGGGGAAAAGGAGAAAAGGTAACGGACTGTTCCTGGAATTAAAGGGAGCTTCCGGAAATAATCTTAAAAACGTAGATATTAAAATCCCCCTGGGGTGTCTGGTGGGGATAAGCGGAGTAAGCGGAAGCGGTAAATCTACTCTTATCAATGAGACTCTTATGCCTGTTCTGAGCAAATATTTTTATCGCTCGCTGGCAAATCCCCTTCCGTACAGAGAAATAGTGGGACTGGATAATGTAGATAAACTTATAGAGGTAGACCAAAGCCCTATAGGACGTACTCCGCGCAGCAATCCGGCTACGTACACTAATGTATTTTCGGATATACGTAAATTATTCGAAAGCACCCCGGACGCAAAAATAAGGGGCTTCAAGGCAGGGCGTTTTTCATTTAACGTAAAGGGCGGAAGATGTGAAAAGTGTCGCGGAGCCGGAGTAGAAACAATAGAAATGAATTTTCTGCCCAGCGTATATGTGCATTGCAAAGAGTGCAACGGAAAACGTTATAATCCGGAGACGCTTGCCGTAAAATATAAAGGCAAAAGTATAAACGACGTACTGGAAATGACGATTTCCCAGGCGGTAGAATTTTTCGAACCTGTTCCTTCCATTGCACAGCGTCTTGTTGCGCTTAATGATGTAGGGCTGGGATATATAAAGCTGGGACAGCCTTCCACTACTCTTAGCGGCGGGGAGAGCCAGAGGGTAAAACTTGCAGCCGAACTAGCAAAGAGGGGAACAGGCAACTCTATTTATATACTTGACGAACCTACGACGGGACTGCATTTCCACGATATAAAGATACTTCTGGGCGTATTGCAGAAAATTACCGACCAGGGGAATACCGTTGTTATAATAGAGCATAATCTGGATATACTTAAATCTGTTGATTATCTGATAGACCTGGGGCCTGACGGCGGCGCCGGCGGCGGACGGATCATTGCGACGGGTACGCCGGAAGAGGTTTCCGGGAATAAGGACTCTTTTACGGGGCAATTCCTGAAAGAGGTGTTGTTTTTCTAGGTTACCTGGATTAATCATCAAATGTACTGCCTCCTATAAATTCTCTCATAACCGATGTGGGAGGTATCCCTTTTTGTTCTCTGGGGTTTAGCTCTACTATATATGTCAGGAATTTTAAAAGTCTTAAACTTTCGGCATAGGCCGCAGACGTAGGAGGTATCCTTCTCAATAGCGGTTCTGCATAATGTTTGAGCATCGGTAATTCGTAGATAAGAGAGGAATTGAACATGACATCGGCATTCTCCTGATACGGAAAGATATTTTTGTATTCACCGTTTCTTACACTTTGCCAGCGCATTATTGTCTCTTCGGCTGTTGTTCCCCTGAAATTGTTGTCGCGTACCATTCTGCGCAGCAACCTGTTATCCGTTGTCGATATATAGTTGTTCTCGTCAATGGAGAGAGAGGTTAATGCCGATGCGTATATCCTGAATTTTTTGTCGTCGTCTATCTTTGCGGTAAGGTTCGGGTTCAGCCCGTGTATGCCTTCCATTATAAGAATATCGTTAGGCAGCATTTTTATTTTTTTACCGTCGTAATAACGTTCTCCCTTTGTAAAATCGAATTTTGGAAGTTCTACCTCTTCGCCGTTAAGGAGTTGGTTTAATTGCTTGTTCAACAGGTTAATATCCATTGCTCCCAGGTTTTCGAAATCATAATTCCCGTTTACATCCTTAGGGGTATCTTCCCTGTTTACGAAATAATTGTCCATTGCAATTATGACAGGATTCATCCCCAATACTTTCAGTTGCAGGGCTACTCTTTTGGAAGTTGTAGTTTTACCGCTGCTGGACGGACCGGCAATAAGCACGAGTTTTATATTCTCCTTTTTCCCGTATATTTTGTCGGCGATTAAAGCATATTTCCTTTCGTGCAGGGCTTCAGAAACCTGTATTACCTTTGGAGCCATCCCCTCCATAATTGCGCGGTTTATTGTTCCTATATCTCTTACTCCCAATATCGAGCACCATTGCGAGTTCTCTTTGAAAATGTCGGCGAGCTTTTCCTGAT
>CAYVED010000006.1:254-72920 GCA_964449975.1 uncultured Muribaculaceae bacterium | reverse complement strand
AGTTTTTATGAGAGAATACATTAAGAAACCCGGAGACCAATCCCGTACCTTGAATAGTATTCCCAAAGCCTCCGCACAAGCTCCGGTCGGTAAAATCTTACAAGCATACGAAAATGGTACTTTAGGAAAGTTGTCTGTACAACGTAAAAGCGTGGAGGATGAAGATCTGCTGCAGAAGACGGAGAATAAAGAAGTAATTCAGAAGTCAACCAGAGGAGCTGCTACAGGAGCCTTATTGGGAGGTATTACAGGACATCTGATGACACGGACAACTCCTCTAAGGAAAGCCTATGCAGCGGGAGAGTTAAATACCTTAATTAATAATAGTGAAGGACAACCTAATATGGTTGGAGCAGGACAAGGGCATGCAAGACAGAGACATGTTGAGGCTAATGCGCAAATTTACGTAAATAGGTTCCCGAATAGACATCCGGAGCAAACCAAAACAGCATATTTAAATAACGCAGACCAGAATACTTCAGCAACTGATGCTATTAACTCCCCCCCAGGGCAGGCTGCTTTGCAGGCTCTCGACACAAATCCTGCTATTGTCAGGCAGGCAGTTAATGTAGCCTCTTCCGTAAACAATGTTGTTAGAGTAAAAGGTCCAAACGCTGCTGGAGGCGCAAGAGCCAGAGCGCCTATAGTTATGCCGAATGTTATGTTTATTTTCGAACGAACGCCTGCCCATAATTTACATATTGTCACTTGTTACCCCCGGAATTAAAAAATGAATATAGAAATGAAAAATGAATTTAATATTAAGTATCCGCTATTGACAAATGTTTTAGAAGCATATCTCCGGCCTGAGGTTGATAGTTATAATCTGATTACTACCCTTTACATAGTAATGAAGTCCAGTCCTGCCGCTATGGCCGAAGGATTGGTAAAAGAGTTAAAACAACTAGTACTTGAAGATAAAATAACCGACGAATGTATTATAAATGAGTTTAATTTCGAGATTCCCGTAAACTATCAAATAATGAATCATAATAATATGCGGGGATTGTTATTATCGCTGTACGAATATGTCTTATTTTTATATAAGACAGAGAATTTCAGAGGGGCAAAAAAGTGGGAGATATGATATAATTATTCACAAAGAAAGCGTCTGCTTTTGGCAGCCTTTCAAGTGGTATTCTGCTCATACCGGTTTCATAACCATAATGGTTGATGGGGTTATTCTTTCTACGTCTTTCATAAAGCTTTTTCTCCGGCACCAGGCAAAGAGCAATTTTACCCCGGCTCGTTTCCCGTAATTTTTCATACGGTGGCACGACTGTTGCCGAGGTGGTACTCTTTCAGAGAAATTACTAAAGAACAGGCTGTAGCATTGTGACGGCAAACAAATACAAAGGGGCAGAAAGAATATAGAAATGCTATCCCAGAGATACATTAAGAATTACGTCCGAATAAAAAGACTTTCTTTATCGGAATAACCATGCCCGACAATAAATTCATCAAAATGGAGAGGGAAATGTAAATATTGTGAGTTTCCGGATTTATATACAGGAAAAAGACCGGAACGGATAGATTTTTTTGTCGGGATGAAAATATACAATATGTATCTCCTTTATATTATTTTTTATATCTTTGTTAGATTCCAAGCAAATTAATAACATTTAATAATATATATCATGTTTCAAAAAGAGGTTTATATTAACAGACGCGAGCGTCTTATCGGGAAAATAGATAAAGGCATTATCCTGCTGCCGGGTAATAGCGAGGCTTCCACGAACTATCCTGCAAATACTTACAAATTCCGGCAGGACAGTTCTTTTTTATATTATTTCGGACTTAACGAACCGGATCTGGCAGCCGTTATAGATGCGGAAAGCGGAGAACAGATATTGTTCGGCAATAATGTGGATATTGACGATATTATCTGGATGGGGCCGCAGCCTTCAATTTCAGAAAAAGGAGAAAAAACAGGCATAGGCAAAACCGAACCTTTATCGGGATTGGAAAAACATATAAAAGCCGCCTTAGCTGCGGGCAGGAAAGTCCATTTCCTTCCTCCTTACCGCAATCATAACAAAATAATGCTTAACAGCCTGTTGAATATCCCTGTAAGCGAATTAAAAGCCAACGCCTCGCTGGAACTTATAAAAGCCGTAGTGGATATGAGAATAGTTAAGGATAAGTATGAGCTTGCGGAAATCGAGAAGGCTTGCAATATAGGGTATGCAATGCATTATACGGCTATGAAGATGGCTAAACCGGGTATGGTGGAGCAGGAAGTGGTAGGAGTTATGGAGGGTATCGCAGCTTCACAGGGGGCGATGACTTCATTCCCGATAATTCTGAGCCAGAACGGAGAGACTTTGCATAATCATAGCCACCATCAGATACTTACCGACGGCAGGCTTATAGTTATAGATGCCGGGGCGGAAACCAATATGAACTACTCTTCCGATTTTACAAGAACCCTCCCCAGCGGCGGTAAATTCACAGGACGTCAGAAAGATATATATAATATCGTAGCGGCGGCCAATAATCTGTCGATAGGCATGGCAAGACCGGGGATCACCTATACCGACGTACATCTTGCTTCCTGCCGCGTACTGGCTAAAGGCTTGATAGAACTGGGACTGATGAAAGGGGACGTGGATGAAGCGGTGGCCGCAGGAGCACACGCACTCTTCATGCCGCACGGTCTCGGACATAATATGGGACTGGATGTACACGATATGGAAGACCTGGGACAGATTTACGTAGGATACGACGATACCTACCGTCCTTCTTCGCAGTTCGGACTTGCATCGTTGAGGATGGGTAAGATGCTTCATCCGGGATATGTGCTCACGGTAGAGCCCGGATGTTATTTTATACCGGCACTAATAGAAAAATGGAAAACCGAAGGCATAAATACGGCATTTATAAACTTCGATAAATTAAAAGATTATTATAACTTCGGAGGTATCCGTCTTGAGGACGATATTGTAATAACAAATAACGGATGCAAGTTATTGGGAGCAAAACGTCTTCCTATCACTCCGGAAGAAGTTGAGGCCGAAATGGCCTAAAAATGCTTCGCATTTCTGGGTACATCTCTAATAATCAATTATCTAAAACCAGAATAGCTTCGAAAAGCAATGCTTTCTCGAAGCTATCTTTTTATTAATCAGCAATCTACCCAGAAATGCGAAGCATTTTACCATCTCCCGGCTATTTCTTTACCGTACCGCAGCAGATTCCCGACGATTGCAACTGATCGTTATCGACAGGAATCAGGCCTCCTATACTTTCAAGCAGGCCGGGGGTATTATTATCCACCCAATCTACTCTGAATGTACGCGGAATAATATTCGTAACTTTTTTCTTATTTACATTCCAAGCCGCAGAAGTGCTGTATGAAGAGTAATGGAATTCGCAGAAATAATCTACAATAGCTTTCAAATGAGGCTCCTGCCCCCTTTCATTGGAACTTCCGGTCTGATCCCTGTCGGTGAAGGTAATAGTGCCGTCTCCGTTCTCGGTGTACTGAAAGTACCATTTGGCATTATAACCGCTACCGGCCGAATTAAGATACCTTATCAAAAGCTGCATTACCGGTTTTCCTTTATCAAGCAGGAAAGATATATCAACATATTGCATATTCCTTTTGCCGTTCCCGTACAGTTTATTTTTTGCCGCCATATAAACATTGGTAAGGTAAGGATCGAGAAGGGTTCCGCTCAGTTTGGATGCATCCGTCCTCATCTTTGAGAAATCTTTCTGGTATCCGAAACGGAAAGGAAGAGAAGGTTTGTTATTCTCTATAACATATACTTTCTGCCCCCCGGCCAAAGTATAGTACCTGCCCTCCTCCCAAAGGAATTCCGTAAAAGCGCTTCCTTCATAAAACAGGGTATCAAACAGGCGTAAATTGCCCGCCGGTTGCTGGCTCGTTAATGATGTCATATCCAGCCAGGCCGCTGAGCTATGAGTTTCCAGCTCATCGTTAGAATTAATATATTTCATAGATACACTGCGGGATGAGAGTTCTATATCAACCTTTTTAGTTCCGAAATCCAGTACAGGAAATCTATAGTTATCTTTCATAAAAGATTTGAAGTCGGTATGGATCTTCTTTAATCCGCCCTCCTGTATCTTATCGTATTCTTCCTGGGAGCAAGGGAATAAAAATGCCCTGGATTTATTATATCTCCCTTTTAAAGGGATGACGGCGGAAGAAGGATCATATTCTCCGAATGAAAATTCAAAATCGGTTTTCAATCCTACTCCGTTGTTTCCGCCGTTTACGCTTCCGCCGGGATCGGCCAGCATATGTATATAAGAATATGTATCGAACATAAGCACCGGTGTCTGTACCGATTTAAGCCGGTAACTGCTCTCTAAAACTTCAGTAGAAGTCTTCCCGAAACGGCTGGTAGTTCCCTCCGCATCGGAAAGCATGAAAGATCTGTTATTTTTATCGAACTTCACCCAATGATCGAAACCGCCGGACGCACCTGTTTCCAAAGCCAGAAGCCATCCGTTGGTATTTGCGGTAAGAATATTTTCATATTCGGCAAGCATCCTGGATATTCTTTCATCCGGACTTTTATCAAATACCTGGTTATTATCCTTCTCACAAGATAACATAATTATGCCAAGTATTAATAAATATATGATTTTCACACGTTTCATACGTTTAATTTTTAAAATGTCAGATTAATTATTGTCATCGGATATTGCCTGAGCAATAGCTTCCTGTACTAATGTTTCCAATCCTTTAACACCAGGAGCCGGATCATACAGGTCTACTCCCCATACATCTTTCAGATATGTTATGAGGATAGCCTCTTTTTGTTTCATGGCGTTTCCCGGATCATAGGTCATACCTTCGTTTCTTTCAGGGTCGTTCCATATAGCATGTCCCTCTGCCACCCGTTCTTCAAACGCCACTCTTCCGTACACTATTATTCTCGAAAGCATTTCGGCAAAATCCTCGTCGGGTGAAGCACAGGCATATGAGCTTATATATCCTAATTTCAATGCCTCTTCATCACTCACATTATTCCATGAAGAAGTATATCCTCCGGGGGTAATTTTCATATACTCCTCCGGATACATGATCGTCTGGTGCATTGTATGGGTAAACTCATGGTGAACGGTCTTCATCATAGACTGGATCATCTCTTTATCCCCGTGTGTAAACCAGTTTACCCTGAATATGATAATCTTTCTCCCGCCTTCCGCTTCTCCCAACGTAATCGTACCGCTGGTATTATATCTCGGACTTCCTACAAGCACATACTTCTTAGGACATAATTTTTTCACAAACGCGGAACCTACCAGTTCCTCGTAAGGGGTTATCCATACGGATTTTACAATGGACATTACAGGAATGATTTTTTCCTCTTTAGGAGGAACCAAAGTAGCGTTCAGGTCCAGCTCGAACTGATCCCATTTATATTTTACTTCTATATTATACGGCATTACAAAGTTATCTTTCAACCATATATCAACCGCCGTAGGCTCCCAGGTCTCGCCTCCCAGCCCCAATATCTTAGTATCCATATTCAGATCGTCACTTTTGCCGCATGATGCCATAACGGAGATGAAGCATGATAATACGAGGCATCCGAATATACTTTTATATATGTTATATCGTTTCATACGTTTAAAAATTTTTTTAGATTCATTTCATTTATAAAAAAATTTCTTTTATTCCCTAATTTTTAAGTTTACCACTCTCTGCTTAATAAATTTGTTCTCGGATTCTGTTCCACTCCGGATAATCCGGCAGATTCAGGTATCTGAAGTATCCACCTGTCGTCTCCAGGATACAGCGTATTCTCTTCACCGGCAAAGGTTGTATGAGTTACCGGAATTTTATATCTTACCATATCCCAGTACCGAAGTCCTTCCCATTTAAATTCCAGATTCCTGAAATCCAGAATACACAAGATGATTACTTTCTTAATATCCTCCCAGGCAGCGCTCCCGTAAGCATTATATTTATTCATAAAGCTGTCCGGATTATCATAAATGCCCTCATAATATTCCAGCAATTTCTCCCTGTCTATAATATTTGTATTTTCATTATATGCAGCGGTAAGTTTTCTGGCAAATACATTCAGATCATTTATGGCATTATCATATTGTCCCAGCATTGCATAAGCCTCGGCCCTGTTAAGCAGCAGCTCCTCATTCCTGAAATAAGGGAAGATGGTATATCTTACGAAAGTAGAAGCATTGATGCTGGACATTACCCTATGCTCTCTGTATTTAGGCACATAATAATGCGTACTGGAAGAACTATATGTACGATACGCCATCCTGGACCCGGTAACAGTAGCCCTGCTATATAAATAATCCCTGTTTTTACCGTCCATACCATATCTCCAGGTATTGGCATATGCCGACAAACGCGAACTCATTTCCGTAAGCAGCAGGTTGGAAGGATTGGTTCCGTTCGTATAAAACGCTTTTATATCATTAGAAGAGGGAACTCCCGCATAAGTAGTATTCCAGGGCTGAAAATTATTTGCAGCATATACATTTGCCGGGTCCGTCGCATCTACATTTCCGTTGGGAGTAAACCGGGTAGGAACCGGAATAACATTATTTACGTATTGAATCACTTTGGCCCACTCTCCGGTATAAAGATAGAAGCGTGAGGCAAATGCATTTGCAGCTTTATAATTGAAATGGAAGCGCGGCACTTTATAAACAGCATCACTGCCGAGCAGTTTCATTCCTTCCAGC
The DNA here is from genome assembly GCA_964449975.1 of uncultured Muribaculaceae bacterium. Lineage (GTDB taxonomy): Bacteria > Bacteroidota > Bacteroidia > Bacteroidales > UBA932 > Egerieousia. Next base: position 66,224 of record CAYVED010000006.1, on the reverse strand, counting down.
AAATCTTTCTCTATCTCCTCTTTATTAGATTTTACCGTTCCTCTGTCGTACTGTTTTATAACTACCGTCTCTTTCTCGGTAACATAAGGTATCCCCGGATTTTTATCTTCATTATCCTTATTAAAAAAATCGGAATAGAGCGAAGATAATAGAAAATGTGAAAAAGCTCTTATCATATAAGCTTCGCCGATATAAGGAGATACATCCTTTTTCCGGCTTTCGTCCAGCAACAGGGCAGCATCCATGGCATGATTTACCTGGGCTATCGAAAAATACATTTTCCCCCAAAAGTAATCCGGAGTATCCTGCGAGTTATCTTTTACATCTCTCCAGAAAAAAGAATCCGTATTGGAATTATTTTCCTGTCCGACGCCTTTATCGGTAATATAATCTACACGAGGATAAAGTATAGCGGCATAGCACGCTCCAGGATATGATCCGGCTACCAGTTGCGAAACCTTCTCCACAGAATTTATTTCCGTCCTGTTATCGGGAGTCGTATCCAGATATTTGTTACAGGAAACGGCCGACAACAAAACCCATACGGAACAGAACAATGCTGCCGTATATCTTTTTATATATAATATATATTTCTTCATAACTCAATTATTAATATTTAGAATCCTATATTCAGAGCCAATGTAAATTGCCTTTGCAAAGGCTGGGCGACTCCGCCGGAATTAAAGAACTCCGGATCTTGTCCGTTAAGTTTCTTATCCGAGTAAACAAGACATATATTAGTGGCGGCCAAAGTAAATGCAAGCCTGCTTAACACTTTAGTTTTCTGAACAATACGACCAGGAAGACTATATGTAAGGGAAATATTTTTCAATCTCATAAAGTCTCCTTTCGCAACCATCTGATCCGAATAGTTATATGCGCTGTAAGGATAAACGCCGCTTAGAGTAGAACTTCTTATATACGCATCTACGATAGAAGGGATATTAGTGGTCTTTTCATCCCCCGGCATCAGCCACCTGTCATAAAACATATCCGGCATTGCATCGAGATCTGAATAGGAACCTTTGAATACCTGTTTCAATCTTATCTTATTTCCTCCCTGGAATGTAAAGAATACGTTAAGTGAGAGATTCTTATATTTAAAATTATTGCCGATACCGCCGTTATAAGTAGGCTCTACTGCACCTTCGTATTTAAGATGATTTATATTAGTGCTTTGCAGATATACGGAATTGGAAAGCCTGCCGTTCTCATCTATAAACATAGGGATACCGGTGTGAGGATCAAGTCCTTTATATTGTATGGAAAACAGGCTCCGCACGGGATACCCTTCTGTATTTCCCCCTGTTTGCCTTACAAGATCGTATATCCGCGGCTGCGACTTATAGTTCGATATTTCCGTTTTGCTCAAACTATACGTGAAATTGATTTTCCATTCGAAATCTCTATATCTCACCGGAATCACTCCTAATCCTATATCGATTCCCCGGGACTTCATATCTGCATAGTTGGCTGTTTTTGTAGTTTCCCCGCCGATACCGGATGTCCTTATAGAACCTATCAGATCAAAACTGTTTCTTTTCCAGTAATCCACCACTAAATCCAACCTCCTTTTGAAAATGGAAAAGTCTATCCCGATATTTAATAACCTCCCTTTTTCCCAGGTAAGTTCGGAATTTTCCAGATCCTCAAGTTGTATAACGGATTCAAGTTCTCCGGCATGAGGACGATTAGGCGATGTGTTTCTGAAAATCGCCGATGCATTTGCAGCAGGAGGCATGCTCGCCGTAAGACCGTAACTGGCTCTCAAAGACATATAATCCAGCCATCCGGCAGAGCCTTCCATAAATTTTTCATTGGAGATATTCCATTTGGCGCTCAGATTCCAGGTAGGAAGCCATCTTGCAGATCTGCTCTTACCAAGAGCGTTGGAACCATCGTATCTTACCGTTCCGGAAAATACATAACGCCTGTCATAGGTATAGTCGGCATTGGCATAAAAAGCTGCGAACCGGTCGAATGTTTTGCGCATTCCGTAATAATCGAAATTCCCTTCTATCATTTGTTTCAGAATTTTATAATCCACAAACGGAATCCCGCCCTGGTCGTACTGATAACCGTAACCGGTCATATTGAACCTTTGCCTGTCTGCATATTTAACCTGCTGTCCCACAAGCGCATTTACAGAATGCTTTCCTATCTCTTTGGAAAATGTAAAACTGTTCCTGAAATCATAATTTACAAGTAAAACCTCATCCCTGTTATAGAAACCGCCGTAAGGAAGTACTACTATCGCCTCTGCATTAGGGTTATCGGGATCTTTATATAAGAATTTATTATTTCTCCTTATAGTAGAGTTTCCGGCAGCCCTGTAAGCCTCCGCCATATTGGATGTCTCCCTGATCTCGTGTTCCCTGTCGGATTTTACATACCGGAGCGCACCGGTAAAATCCCACCTGATATTTTTGGAGAGCTTCCACTGCGACTCTACCTGTCCTTTAAGATCTATTACATTAAGTTTAATCTGATTGTTCTGTATCTCGTTAATAATATTGAAAGGAGCATAATTATGCGTAAAAAATTCCAGTCGGCCGTTCTCATCGTAAGGGGTTAGCGCACGGCTGGTATTAAGGGCATAGCTGAAAGGGTTTATATCGAAATCCCTGTCATAACTCCCCTCAACGGGGTTACTCCTTCTCGACAAAGCCCCTGGAGCTTTCTGCTGTCTTACCGATCCTACTACCGATACTCCCAGTTTCAGTGCATGATAGATCTGGAAATCATTTCTTATATTGGCGGTATAACGGTTCACGCCATCAGCCAGAGTCCATCCGGGATCATTCAGAAAACTTAAAGAAGCATAACTTCTGGTTTTTTCTCCCCCTCCGGATATACTTAACGAATGTTCGTTTATAAAAGATGTCCGGAACAGGACATCGAACCAGTCGGTATTTGCATAAGCATACCTTTCAAGGAATTTCCTTCTGGCCTCAGGAGTATTTTCCAAAGCGAATTTTCCGGTTGTCTCATCATAGGTATTAATAAGGTTGTACATTTTACCGTAAACCCCGGAACTGGACCAGTTCACTATATTGGTATTAAGAAAACCTTTCCTCTCAAGCTCTGCATAAATAGACATCTGATCTGCGGAATTCATAATATCATAATTTCCGTAAGTGGGTTTTAACTGTACCGTATAATTTCCTGTATATGTTATGACCGGGCGCCCCTCTCTCCCCCGTTTGGTAGTTACTACTATAACCCCGTTCATAGCCCTTGCGCCGTAAAGAGCGGTTGCGGAAGCATCTTTAAGAACGTCTATACTCTCTATATCGTTGGAGTTAAGCCCGGCTACGGCGGAACCCAGGAGAGTGGCGGGATCTCCGCTGGTAAGATCGTCATTAGAGATATTCACAATATCCTCATGCACCACACCATCAATTACCCATAAAGGTTTGTTCTCTCCGTTTATTGAAGTGGAACCCCTTACCCTCACTTTCGGTGCGGCTCCGAAAGTTCCGGATACATTCTGTATATTAACACCTGCAACAGCTCCTTCCAGCATCCTGCTCACATCCGTCAATCCTTTCACCGCTATCTGATCTGCCTGTACCTTTACCGAAGCTCCGGTAAAGTTTTCTTTCTTTACATTTTGAAACCCGGTAATAACAACGTCGGAAAGCACCTGGGAATCATACTTCATATCTACATTTATAACACCCTTGCCCCCGACAGGAACTTCAACCGTTTTATACCCCATAAGGGAAAATACCAATGTCCCGTTATCGGGAACATTTTTAATTTCATATCTGCCATCCAGTACAAGAACGCCGTCTTTAGTCCCTTTTATAAATACGTACACCCCGTCCAGGGGGTCTTTTCCATTCTCCGTTACCTCTCCCTTTACGGTGATCTTTTTAGCAGACTGCCCGTTATCCTGCTCTAAAGCGGCTATCTTTTTCACAACTACATTCATTCCGTCCACGGAATAAGTCAGATCCGTATTGCGGAGGCATGCATCGAGTACTTCCTCAATCATTCCCTCCTCAATATCAATAACATCTACAACGTATCTGCTTACATCTTTCTGAAAGAACTGTACTTGATACGGAGAGGTCTTGTTTATCTCCATCAGTACCGTTTCGAGTTTTGCTTTACCCATACGGATACTGACCCTCTCGTTACTCTGAGCTGCTATTGCCGATATGCTACATAAAACAAGAAGCAATAGGGTACATCGTTTAATAATGGATCTCATAAGTTATTTGTTAAGTTAGTAATTAGATTAGTTAATATATAGTTTACGGTCTTTCATGTAAAAATGGAAATCATAAGACTGCTGCAGGGTTCTGATAATCTTATCCAACCCGGAAGATCTCAGGAATTTACCGTTAAACGGATTATCATTATATCTATCCCCCTCAAGGAGTATCTCTATCCCGTACCACTCCGAAAAAGTTTTAAGTATCTTAGGAAGATCTTCGTTTATAAACACGAAATAACCCTCTTTCCATGCACGATATTTATAACTGTCTATTTCGGTTATACTGTAAGACCCCTCGCCGGTATTCATAATCAGTTGTTTGTCTTTAGTAAGAAGTATTTCTTCCTCTTTTTTCCCCTTTACCGATACTATTCCCGATGTCATACTTATTTCCAGTTCGCAACTCTCTTTTTCCGATCTGAGATTGAATTCCGTTCCGACAACTTTTACCTCCGTTCCGTTCGCATTTATTATAAACGGATTCTCTTTACCCGGAGCTACCATAAAATATCCCTCTCCCTCTATTTCCACTCTGCGCTCCCCGTGAGCGAACTTCTCCGGGAATCCGAACCGTGCCTTGGAACGCAGCCAGACCTGGGTTCCGTCGGGAAGTTTAAGCATAAAATCCTCTTTGCTGTTTACGGTAAGATAGTTGAGAGGCCTTTCGGTTACTGTATCCGACTCAGTTACCCGTTTCGGCCGGGCGCTATGAGAAGGAGCCTTTTTCTCCGCAATATTCTCTACATTTATGATATTTCCGGCAGAAACGATCTTCATCTGCTCTCTTGCGATATTCGTACTTTGATTGTCTCCCCCCAACTTTACCACCTCTCCGTCCGAAAGCATCAGATCAACGGCTCCCGGTTCGTTTTTCAACTCGACCAGAGACAGATAATCCGCCGCCTGTTGTTCTTTTACATCACGTATATATGTGTAACCGAACAGAACTATACAGAAAATCACGCTTGCGGCGGCCAACGGCAACAGAACTTTTTTTAAGCCCGACAGATATTTTATGCCGTCTACGGAAGGATATGTATCTACTCCTAATTCCCGGTGTATCCCCTTTAATAATATATTTATCTCTTTTCTATTTATAGAGGCATTTGCAATCTTTCTCTCTACCAGAAAGTTTTTAATCTCTATATAGGCGCGGTATGCGTCTTCGGAAGAGTATATAAGATCCAGTATCTCTTTCTTTTCCTCTTCGGATAATTTATTCTCGCAAAAATCAAATATTTTTTTTCTCATAAGGTCAGTCTTTTATCTCCGGTTCTATAATTAATACGACCGGGAAATTCAAAGCCCTACACTTTATGATCCGAACATGAAATTTTATTGTAAAATTTAAAATATGAAAATGATGATGCGCCTTTTTATAAAAAGCAAAGAAAGTTTCAGTCTTTTTTCAACGGTCTTGATGGAAATTTGCAATATTTCCGCTATCTCCCTATTGGTGAGATTATTATATTTACTCATAACGAATATCCTCCTGTCGCTTAACGGCAGCTTCATTACAAGAAGTTTTACTTTCCTTTTCAATAATTTTTTTTCATTGGAAAAGGCCTTGAATTCTCTTAAAGCATTTTCATGGAGTTCCCTTTCCATTTGCTGATATTTATCCGTCTCCTCATTAAGGAATTGCTGTCTTACCTTACGGTGTTTCAGAGTATCTAAGGCCATATTACGGGCCACGGTAAAAAGGAATGATCTCACGTAAAGATGACCGCTTGTCAAATCCCCCTGTTCCCATAGTTTAACAAATGTATTCTGGACTATATCGGCGGATTCTTCACGGCTGCGGATATAAGAATCTATAAAATATAACAGCGGCGCATAATACTTTGTAAAAAAAGTATCGAATTGTATTAGTTTTTCCTTATAGTCGAAGTCAGACACAACTTAATGTTTTGCCTTTCAAAAATACATAATTTCATTGTAATATTCAGAAATTACCTATTAACTAATGATACTTTTTATAAATTCATCTTTTTTTATGCCGGGAATTATATCAACTTCTATAGGAACATAGAAAAGACGCTTACGTACTTGCGCACTTAGCCACTTATTGCTTATCAGACGCTTACTATCTTTCTCAGTTGTAAACACAACCGCCGTAGGATATTTTGCGGCCATATCGTTTATTTTTGCCGCGTCTCTTCTGGAAAAATTGCGGTGGTCTCCGAATTTTATAGAATCGAAAATTTTATGTGAACCTATAATATTGTCCCGGAACTCCCTATCGTTAGCTATTCCGGTAAAATACACGGCCGCACGGGAATAGACATAACGCTGGTCTCCCTCTCCGTAGAAAACGGGAAGCGGAGCGCCGTACGATATAACTGAAAAGTATAATTTCTGCTCCGGTTTGAGTCTCAGATTTTTCCTCCATACGCTCTCCTCTGCCCCGATCAGCCTCAACGCTTCCTGCCCGTCGATCATACCGTCCCTCTCCCCGAAAAGCGGGGATTTCGATATTATAATGCTGTCAGCCCTCTTTATCTCCTCCGGAAGATCTCTGAGTTTTCCCAGAGGAAGCAGATTGTCCTTGTAGACCGGATTATTATAATTAATAAGTATGATGGAATGCGAAGGTTTCACTCTGCGGTGCTGGAAAGCATCATCCAGGATAATCAGTTCCGGACGGTAGGCGGCACAGGAGCTATCTCTATCGACGGACTTCAGACAGGCGGCTTCTTCCTGTACCGCCAATAATTTCTCTATTCCCTCCCTGCGGCTTGCACAAACGGCAACCAGAATATCGGGATATTTCTGCTTTATCTGTAAAGGCTCGTCTCCCACCGTCTCGAAACTATCCGAGACCTGAGCTATCCTGAGCCCCTTTGTTTTTCTCTTATACCCCCTGGAAAGTACGGCGATCTTGCATTTACCCCGCAAAAGACGTATAAGCATCTCCGTATGAGGGGTTTTCCCCGTCCCTCCAACAGTAATATTCCCTACGCATATCACAGGTACGGGAAACGAGACACTTTTTTTTATATTTCTATCATATAAAAAGTGCCTTATTTTAAGGGCTGCCCAGTAAGGGAACAACAAAAATTTACTTCTGAATGGCAACATACTTATCTTACTCTATATAAACCTATTATAAAATCATCTCCTCGTTCCGGCAGATAATCGTCCGCAACACCCGGCGGGATTACGGAAATTACCGTACCATGGGAACACCCTTTAAAAATACCGTATTTCCCGCTCTTCCCGGCCGGCAGTTTATAAATCGTACCGGCGTCCCTATCGGCTATAAACATAACCCTCTTTCCCTTATCATACATCATACCGTAAATATATTTCTTCCCGACAACCGTAAAAGTAATAAGCGCGGAGTAATTTTTCAGCTCTCCGGATTCGAACAATTCCCCGATATTATTACGTTTTTTAAGAGGAACGGATGAGGAACCCATATCAAAAAAATAAATTTTTTCGAGTTCTCCGTTACTACTTATATTATATACGCTGTCGTTTACATGTCTATGGAAAAAAAATCCTTCTTCCGATGTAACTATGAAGGAAGAAGAGAGCCAGAAATTATCATCGAAATACTCAGTATAACGGGATATTTCCTCTCTCTTGTTAAACAGGGAGTCGCTCGTCATAAGTTGCGTACCGGAAAATTCCCCGTTCTCCCAGGAAGCTACGGCAATAAGATACTTATCGGGATCTATCACTTTCAGATTATCTATCTCAAACGGGAGTGCAATATCCCGTATACAACGGAATTCACTATTATAGACCAACATTTTATCGGCAGTCCCGTCTATTATGTAAATATCTCCGTCGGAAGAAACGTCAAAATCTGAAATGTTAAGATACTCTCCGGGGCCGCGTCCCCGCCTTGAGATACTGCCGTTCCATTCCCCATGTGCGGTAAATACCGCCAGCCTCTTGTTGCTCCAGTCTTTAACATATATTTTCCCTCCGGAAAACTTAATATCGTCTATATTGCCCAGCATGCTTTCATGCTCCACGGATTTAAGCCGTATATACTCCGGTTCCCGTACTTGCTCAGGAAGTTCGTCCCACGGCAGCTCTTTAAAACCGTATATCTCTATTATTTCCAGGTTCTCTTTAAGGGGCGCCCCGGAACACCCATGCAACGCCGCCGTAAGGGCTGCCGAAAATATAGTAATCCGGCTGAATATTTTTTTCAATGAATATATTATTTTCTTATTCATAATTCTCTGTATCTCCCCATCTTTGATTCACATAATCTATAAGCCGTAAAACCTCCTGAGGATCATTCTCCGTAACGAGCCTCAGACGGGTATCTTTAAAATCGGGAAGACATTTAAAATAGTTGCTCAAATGGCGGCGCATTTCAAGCACTCCTACCCTTTCTCCTTTTAATTCCACCGATTTATTAAAATGTTTCTTCGCAAGTTCCGCTTTTTCCGTTACTGTCAGAGGCGGCATAGACACTCCGTATTTAAGGAAATGTTTTATCTCTTTGAATATCCAGGGACGGCCGTATGTAGCCCGGCCTATCATAACGGCATCCACTCCGTATCTGTCGAAAGCGGCAGCAGCACCCTCCGCCGAAATTATATCCCCGTTACCTATAACCGGTATCTTCATCCTCGGATTCTCTTTTACTTTACCGATAAGCGTCCAGTCGGCCTCTCCCTTATACATCTGGCAACGTGTCCTGCCGTGTATCGTAATAGCCGCTACCCCAACATCCTGCAATCTTTCCGCAAGTTCAACTATTATTCTGGAATTATCGTCCCAGCCCAGACGCGTTTTTACAGTAACAGGAAGTTTTACGCTCTCCACAACTCTCCTGGTAATCTCCACGAGTTTATCAGGCTCTCTCATCATTCCGCTTCCGGCTCCCCGTCCGGCAATCTTATTAACAGGACATCCGAAATTAATATCGATAATATCTGCCCCCGCTCCGCCCGCTATCCTGGCGGCATTCTCCGCCATTTGCGCGGCTCCTGCCATTGCATCGGGGATATGACCGTAAATCTGTATTCCTATCGGTTTTTCATAATCATAGGTAACCAGCTTGGCCAGCGATTTCTTCGCATCCCTTATAAGCCCGTCGGACGATACGAACTCCGTGTACATCATATCCGCCCCGTACGCTTTACAGACATACCTGAAAGAAGCATCCGTAACATCCTCCATAGGAGCCAGGAAAAGAGGCTTTTCTCCTAAATCAATATTCGATATTTTCATCTTGAACACAATGTGATTCCCGGCAATTTATCGGGATAATACTTAGAAACTGTTTTTGGTTTCTTATATGCGATAATTATCCGCCGAAAAGCGCAAAGTACAAAACTACGAAAAAACATTACAAAAACTATAATTTAAGATCATTCAAATCACAATATATAAGTTCGTCTCCCCCGGTAAATCCATAAATTCTATTATATATCCCGTCATTCTTAATACCTTAATAAACCCGGAGGGTTTTCTTTCAAAATAATATCCGGCATGCACCGGCTTCCGGTAAAAAGGGCATAACGCAGATCCGGGTTTTATCTTTATCATTTTATATATAAACAATAAAAACATTACATTTGCATTTCTATTTATAATAAAAATATGGCAAAACAAAAGAACATAAAAAGAATAGGGCTACTCACCTCCGGGGGAGATTCGCCGGGAATGAATGCCGCAATAAGAGCGGTAGTAAGGACGGCTATATTTAACGGTATAGAAGCGGTAGGCATAATGCGGGGATACACCGGACTTATAAACCGGCGGTTCATGGGTATGCAATCACATTCCGTATCTAAAATAATAAATTTAGGAGGAACGATCCTGAAATCCAGCAGATGTCCTGAGTTCAGGGAGAGGAAATACAGGGAGATTGCGGTGGAGAATATGAGTGAAGCGGGAATAGATGCGCTCGTGGTAATAGGCGGCGACGGCTCTTTCAGAGGAGCGAACATGCTTTATAAAGAATATAATTTCCCGGTAGTAGGAGTCCCCGGCACAATCGACAACGATATTTACGGTACGGATTTTACGATAGGATTCGATACGGCCATCAATACCGCCGTTGAAGCGATAGATAAAATAAGGGATACCGCCGATTCTCATAATCTCGTATTTTTCGTAGAAGTGATGGGTCGCGATGCCGGATTCATAGGGCTTTACACCGCGATCGCCACAGGTGCGGAAGCGACACTCATTCCCGAAGTGCATACGGATCTGGATAATCTATGCGCATATCTCGACCATGAACGACGACAGAACAAGACCAGCGGAATAGTAATAGTAGCAGAAGGGGAAGAGGAAGGCAGCGCTATGGAAATCGCAGAAAAAGTAAAAAAACGTCTTCCCGACTACGAGACGCGAGTAACCACATTAGGCCATATACAGAGGGGAGGTTCCCCGACATGTAATGACAGGGTTCTTGCGAGCGTGCTGGGAAACAATGCCGTAAACGCCCTTATGAACGGGAAAAGCGGGGTAATGGTAGGACAAACAAACGGACATATAGTATATACTCCTTTCGATGAGGCATGTACCAAACATAACGAAATTAACAAAAGTTGGTATGAAATAGCTCATATTTTGTCACTTTAAAAAATTTTACTATCTTTGCACCCCCTTATGTAAAGGGAAATCGCAACAAAAAAACAAGTATTAACTTAAAGATCAACACAGTGGATTATCAAAGTTACAAGACGGTATCAGCCAACGCACAAACCGTTAATAAAGAATGGTTGGTGATAGACGCTACGGATATGGTCTTAGGAAGACTTGCTTCCAGAATAGCAATTATTCTAAGAGGCAAACACAAAGTCAATTTCACCCCACACGTGGATTGCGGAGACAATGTAATAGTTGTAAACGCAGAGAAGATCCGCCTGACAGGTAAAAAATTGACCGACAAGGTGTATGTGAGACATACAGGGTATCCCGGCGGTCAGCGTTTCGCCACTCCTAAAGAGTTGCTTTCACGCAAACCAACCGCCGTACTTCAGGAAGCAGTAAAAGGTATGCTTCCCAAAAACAAACTTGGAGCGGAGTTATTCCGCAATCTTTATGCGTATGCAGGTCCGGAACACCCGCATCAGGCGCAGCAACCAAAAACAATTAATTTAAACGAAAATTAAACAGAGCATGGAAGTAATCAACGCCCTTGGAAGACGTAAATCAGCAGTTGCTCGCGTTTATGTGAAATCAGGTAAAGGCAATATTACAATCAACGGAAGGGAGTTCACCGACTATTTCAAAGAAGAGACTCTTCAGTTTATTGTAAAACAACCTCTTACAACTACCAATACTTTAGCCGAGTTCGACATAAAAGTTAATCTCGACGGTGGCGGTATAAAAGGACAGGCAGAAGCATTGCGTTTGGGTATCGCCCGCGCACTTTGCGAAATCAACGCAGAGGCTTACCGTCCCGCTTTAAAAGCGGAAGGATTCTTAACCCGCGACGCAAGAGAAGTGGAGAGAAAGAAACCCGGCCGCCCTGGTGCACGCAAACGCTTCCAATTCAGTAAACGTTAATATTTACAAGCTGATCTTAATTATTGCACAGTACGGATCTAAAATTGAAAGACTCTGTAAACATCTTAAAAGATCTTAACAGACTGCTTTAATTTGTCCTGCTGCGGAAAATCCGGGAGACCGGCATATCGTTACTCCCGATTGACAAAAAGAGATTAAAACAATTAAAAAAAGAAAAAAATGCCTAGAACAAATTTCCAAGACTTACTTGATGCAGGTTCGCATTTTGGTCACTTAAAGAGAAAATGGAATCCCAAAATGGCTCCGTATATTTTTATGGAGAAAAATGGTATCCATATCATAGACCTGCACAAGACCGTTGTCAAAATAGATGACGCTGCAAACGTAATGAAACAGCTTGCACGCGCGGGCCGCAAGATTTTGTTTGTAGCAACAAAAAAACAGGCAAAAGATATAGTTGCCGACAAGGCGTCTGCCGTTAATATGCCTTATGTTACGGAGAGATGGCCGGGTGGAATGCTTACTAACTTCCCTACGATCCGTAAGGCGGTTAAAAAGATGAACACCATTGATAAAATGAAGACAGACGGAACATTCGAGACTCTTGCAAAAAGAGAGAAACTCCAGATAACCCGTCAGAGAGCCAAATTAGAGAAGAACTTAGGTTCTATCGCAGATCTTAATCGTTTACCATCCGCTTTGTTTATAGTTGACGTACAAAAAGAGATGAACGCAGTTAAAGAGGCCAACCGCCTCAATATACCGGTTATCGCCATGGTTGATACTTGTTGCGATCCTACCCCTATTGATTATGTTATTCCGGCAAACGACGATGCGGCAAAATCTATTTCACTCGTAATGGAAGTTCTTTGCAACGCCATTAATGAGGGCCTTCAGGAAAGGAAAATAGAGAAAGAGAAAGAAAAGGAGATAGCCGCGGATAGTAAAGAAAGCGAAACACCGGTAGGTAAAAAATTGCGCGCACGTAAAAATGCGGCATCAACTGCGGACGAGGGAGAAAATCCTGCCGAATAAATCCGGCACGCCCCTTAAAAGAAACGTTAATTATTAATAAAATTATAATTATGGAAATAAAAGCATCAGACGTTGCAAAACTGCGCCAAATGACCGGAGCAGGAATGATGGATTGTAAAAAGGCTCTTGTAGAGGCTAACGGAGACTATGAGAGAGCGCAGGAAATTATCCGCGAGAAAGGGAAACTGGTAGCGGCAAAACGTTCGGACAGGGAAACTACGGAAGGTGCGGTTATAGCGCTTACAAATACGGAAAATACCAGAGGTATTCTTACATGCCTCGGTTGCGAAACCGATTTCGTTGCTAAAAACGCAGAATTCCAGGCTCTTGCCCACAGTATAGCAGAAACGGCACTCTTGGATTTACCGGAAGATCTTACAGCACTTATGGCCTGTAAAATCAAAGCCGGCGAAACTGTCGAAGAAGCAATTACTCAGCAGACCGGGAAAAGCGGGGAGAAACATGCCGTTCCTTTTTACGGTAAAGTAGAAGCCCCGTTCGTAGGTACTTACATTCATACCAACGGCAAAGTTGCTACTATCGTAGGTTTCTCGAAAGTTCTTGCCGATCCGCACGTAGCTAAAGAGATAGCTATGCAGATCACAGCTATGAATCCGGTATCCATCACAAAAGACGATTGTCCTAAAGAGGTTATAGAAAAAGAACTTGAAATTTACCGCGAACAGATAGCCCAGGAAGGTAAACCTGCCGATATGGTAGAAAAAATCGCCCTCGGTAAACTCGGCAAATTCTTTAAAGAGAGCACGCTTGAGGAACAGATATTCGTAAAAGACGGTAAAATGACCGTAAAGGAGTATCTGAAATCAATAGATCCTGAGGTTAAAGTTTTAGCATTCAAGAGATTCTCTCTTAACGACTAATAAAATTTCAATTATATAAAAAGAGATCGCCTGATTAATAAATCGGGCGATTTTTTTATGCCATCAGGTATTATTTCTTATTTTTGTTTTTGTTTGAAGATTTAACCTTAACACACATGAACCTGAAAATACTCAAAACCGGAAAAACGGCCTTTTTATTTATGCTGCTCGCATCTGCAGGCAGCCTTACGGCCCAGGATAAAATATCGGGAAGCATAAATATCCCGGAAATAATAAACAACATAGTCATCAAATATAATCTTCCCGACACGTCTCTGGTAGAAAAAGGGGTAAAACAGGTTGCCGCTATGTGGAGTGCCGATTCTCTTCCGGCGGAAGATTTTGCGGCATTCTGCCTTGAAAACTGGATTGCAGACGACAGCGATAAGGAACAGGTATTGAAAAGAACGGCCGATCACCTGAACAATCAACAGTCAATGAGAGGGTTGGTCTCGGTGTCCGATTACTATTACAGGCATACCGGAAAGAAAATCAAAATAGACGAAATGTTCGATAAATGTGTAAAATATACCTCTTTTACTCCGGAATACTATAAAAACAAAATCCCCTATTACCTGGCCCTGAATTTCCCGCAATATACCCTTGACGAAAAAGAAAAACTAGGGAAGAAGTGGGGTTCTAAGGAATGGGCTTATGCCAGAATGGGAGACAGATTTACGTCCCCTGCCGGAAGCGGTAAAACACCTTCTACTAGAAGAAACGGAAACGATCCGTTGCGCAAAGAGAGTGCATCGGAATATATTGCAAAATATAACATCTATATGGGGCATGTCCTGGACCCTGAAGGAAAAAAGAATTTTGACAAAAATATGATACTTCTCTCACATTGGAATCTCAGGGACGAGATAAAAGCCAATTATAATAAAGGAAACACCGGTCTTGCCAAGCAGCGTACTGTGGCTAAGGTAATGGAAAGGATTGTAAGTCAGGAAATTCCTAAGGAAGTTATAAATTCAGGGGAATACGACTGGAACCCTTTCTCAAATACATTGTACAAGGCGGGTAAAAAGATTAAGGCAAGCCAGGAAGACAGCGTAAGATATTACATGCTTAAACGCAATTTTAATCCGGACATCAGATACGGAGAAAGCAAAATTCCCCAAATAGACAAGAAGTTTTCCGGCGAGCTGGAAATGCAGGTAGATAAAGTAGAGGAACTTTTTAAAACCCTGCTTACTTCTCCGGAAAGAATATCAGTAGCCAAAATAATTAAAGAACGATTAGGCCGCGATCTGGAAGTTTTCGATATTTGGTACGACGGATTTAAGAGCAGGAGTACCCTCAATATGGATAGCCTGGATGCTGTTATTAAAGTAAAATATCCTAAAGCGGAAGACCTCGAAAAAGACTTGCCTGTATTCCTTGAAAAAATAGGCTACGACCCCATAAGAGCGCGTGAAATAGCATGGAAAGTAGCCGTAGATCCCGATGCGGGATCAGGCCATGCCGCCGGCGCCCCTTTCCGCGGAGCCAAATCTCGTCTGCGTACCCGTTTCCTTAAAGACGGACTTGATTATAAAGGATATAATATAGCGATACACGAGTTCGGACATAATGTAGAACAGACCATAAGCCTGTATGAGGTTCCTTATCTGGCGCTCAAGGGCATACCTAATACTGCTTTTTCCGAGGCTATGGCCTTTATAATGCAGAAACGCGATCTGGAATTTCTAGGAATATCCGATAATTCGCCTCAGAAGGAGGCTCTGGACGTATTAGATGCTTTCTGGAACGCTTATGAAATAATGGGAGTAGGAATGTTGGATATACAAATCTGGCGCTGGATGTACGCAAACCCCGGTTTTACCGTAAAACAACTCAAAGAAGCCGTAATCAGATTATCAAAAGAAATATGGAATAAATATTACGCGGATGCTTTCGGCATCAAAGACCAGACCCTTCTGGGCGCCTATTCCCACATGCTCCATTACCCTCTATACCTCTCCGCATATCCTATCGGACACCTCATTGCATTTCAGGTAAACCAATACGTAAAAGATAAAGACCTGCCGCAGGAAATAGACCGTATATACCGCTTAGGCCGCCTTACCCCGGACGAATGGATGCTGCGGGCCACCGGACAAACCGTAAGCACTTCCCCTCTGCTCCAGGCCGTAAGAGATGCACTGGGCAACCCGGCGCACCTCACCCGGTAACATTCTCCCGTACCATATCCAGAAAGAATTTCATCCGGACGGAATCTTTTTTTTCTACTATGTCGGCGAGCTTGTTCAACGTCTCTATAATTCTGGAGAGTTGTCCGGCCGTATTGGGATTAAATAAAATCTCCGTAAGCAGATAATCATCCTCTGAAAGAAGCCCGCGCGCTATCGCCAGATGTTTTTTGAACGTTGTTCCCGGAGCATCCTGATGTTTCATAATCGCTCCGAACACCAATGTAGAGGCAAAAGGAATCGAAAGAGAATATGCCACTACCCTGTCATGTTCTTCAAAAGTATATTCGCACACATTCAATTTTAAAGAAGCGAACAAGTCCCGGAAAAATATTTTTCCCATATAATCCGTCCCGCGCAAAACTTTCTTTGCCCTCGTGCCGTCCGGCCTATCTGCACTATCTGCGCTATTAATGCCGTCTGTTCTGGCCGCGCCATTAATACCGTTTACCCCATTAACCTCGCATCCGCCCGGCATGCCCTTTCCCGAACAATTATTCACATAACCCGTATCCTTACTATCCGGCTCATCTATAATTATAGCATTCTCCGTCTGCAGATTACCCAGATTTGCAAACGTAGGCCCGAACATAGGATGCACCGAAACATAACGGAAACCGCATTCCCCGTAAAACTCTCTCAGGCCCGTCTTAACAGACGCAATATCCGATATTATACAACTATCAGGAAGGAACGGAAAAGCGGCACGGAACGCATCCAGAGTACGGCTCAAAGTCACGCAGTTAATCACAAGCTCCGGAGCAAACCCATCTATCTCCTCATAAGAAGTGAACCTCAGTGCATTATATATAAACCTCATCCTCCTCGCATCCGTCTCAAGCACCGCCACCTCATGATTAAAGCTAAGCAAATCTGTAAAAAACGAGCCCATCTTTCCGGCTCCCAAAATCAAAATTCTCATTTCTAGGTTACCTAGACGTAGAAATTTCCCACGCCATTTCTATATGTTAGTTATTAAAAATCAATTATTAAGCAAAGTTTTCGAGTGAGAAACTTCGAGCTAGTAGGTTACCTAGAGCTTCATTTGCACTTTTACGGATTCTTCGTGGATGGATTTCATTATTTCTTTTACGAAATCGGGAGAGAGATCCATCGCCGAACCCATTTCTCCGCGCTTGTCGAGTATCTCGTTGTAACGACCGCTCTGCAGAACAGGCATATTATGTTCTTTCTTATATACGCCTATTTCATGCGATATTCTCATACGTTTCCCCAGAAGGGTAAGGAGTTGTTCGTCTATTTCGTCTATCTGCTGACGCAGAACGCTTATATTTTCGGCAGTCTGCACATTGTCTCTTACAACCAGCATTTTGATAGTAAAATCCAGCACCTCAGGGGTTATCTGCTGTGCGGAATCGCTCAAAGCGCAATCCGGGTTACAATGGGACTCTACAACAAGACCGTCGAAATTAAGATCCAACGCCTGCTGCGATATAGGAGCAACAAGCTCCCTCTTTCCCCCTATATGACTGGGATCGCAGAATATCATCATATCTGGAAACCTCCTGCGCAGATCTATAGGAATATACCACAAAGGCAGGTTTCTGTAAATTTTCTTCTCGTAAGAACTGAACCCCCTGTGTATAGCCCCTATATTCCTTATTCCGGCATTATACAGCCTCTCGATAGCCCCACACCAGAGTTCCAGATCCGGATTGACGGGATTTTTCACCAGAATAGGAATGTCCACCCCTTTAAGGGCATCGGCCAATTCCTGCATGGCAAAAGGATTAGTTACGGTTCTGGCCCCCACCCAAAGAATATCTATTCCGGCCTTGACCGCTTCAAGTACATGCGAAGGAGTTGCCACCTCTGTGGCTATAAGCATCCCCGTCTTTTGTTTAACCTCTTTCAACCAGCAAAGACCCTGGCTTCCGACGCCTTCAAAACCTCCGGGCTTAGTGCGCGGTTTCCATATCCCGGCCCGGAAAATCCTGATCCCTTTTGCCGCAAGAGCTATAGCGGTTTCCAACACCTGTTCCCTGCTTTCGGCACTGCAGGGCCCGGCAATTATCACAGGCT
The DNA here is from genome assembly GCA_964449975.1 of uncultured Muribaculaceae bacterium. Taxonomy (GTDB): domain Bacteria; phylum Bacteroidota; class Bacteroidia; order Bacteroidales; family UBA932; genus Egerieousia. The sequence continues at coordinate 48,393 of CAYVED010000006.1, read as the reverse complement.
TTCCGGATTCAACCCCTTTTAGTTCCAGTTTTTTTATTTCCATATATTTATAACTATTTTCAATATCTATATAATTCCCGATAAAGTTAAAAAATATTCCGCTCCAATCTGTCGAGAGCTTCCAGTAGCATCTTTTCATCGGCACAAAGCGAAATACGTATATACTTTTTCCCTTCCGACCCGAATATGAACCCGGGAGTTATAAAAACACCCGAATCATACAACACCCTATCGCATATCTCCCTGCCATCTCCCTCTACCCTTCCCCAAAGAAACATCCCTACCTGCCCCGGACACACCTCTGCCCCCACTTTCTCCATGACGGCGGCGGCAAGAGAACGCCTCTTTCCATATACCGCATTCATTTTATCATACCAACTGCGCGGAGACTTCAACGCCTCGGCTGCGGCAAGCTGCACAGGACGGAACATCCCGGAATCCATATTGCTTTTAACCCTCAACATCCACTCTATAAACTGTTTATTAGAAGCTGCCATACCTATCCTCCACCCCGGCATATTAAACGCCTTGCTCATAGAGTTAAGCTCTATACAAATATCCTTAGCCCCCGGAATCCCCAGGATACTCAAAGGAGTATCATTAAGAATAAAACTGTAAGGATTATCATGGCAGATAATAATATTATGTTTCTTCCCGAAAGCAACCAGTTTTCCGAACAATTCAACCGACCCGTTCGCCCCGGTAGGCATATTCGGATAATTGCACCACATCAGTTTAATTCCGGAGAGCGAAATTTCCCCGGCGGCATCGGCTCTCTCCAATTCGTCAAAATCGGGATGCCATCCATTCTTCTCCTTCAACGGATAATTTACAACAGCGGCTCCCATAAGCTTTGAAACGGAAGCATAAGTAGGATACCCGGGATTAGGAATAAGCACGCCGTCCCCCTCATTAAGAAATGCCATTGAAATGTGCATTATCCCCTCCTTGCTCCCCATAAGCGGTAATATCTCGTTCGACGGATCAAGTTCCGCTCCGTAATACTCCCTATACCACGCAGAAAAACCCTCCCGTAATTCCGGAATACCTATATAAGACTGATAACCATGAACATCATCCATAACGGCATTACCCGCAAGGACGGAAACCGTCTCATGAGAAGGAGGAAGATCCGGGCTACCTATCCCAAGATTTATGACCCCGGCCCCAGTCGCATTCATCCTCGCTATCTCTTTTAACTTTACGGAAAAATAATATTCCTGTACACCCTCCACCCTCCGGGACGGAGTAATCGACAAATTATCGGGACACATGACAACACTCTGTAACATAATCTTTATCGGTTCAAAATAAATTATTCAATATCACTGGCTCCTTCCGGATATTCCCCCAGAATCCCGAATTCAAGAGTAAGGGGACGTATCGCCTCCACAGCCTGCTTATATCTCACATAATCATCAAAAAGAAGATTTATATAAAATTGATATTCCCATTCCTTCCCGACAATAGGGAGAGACTGTATCATAGAAAGATTCATGTCATAAAACGAGAGTACCGAAAGTACTTTGGAGAGGCTTCCCGACATATGGGGCAGAGTAAATACCAGCGAACTTTTATTAACCGCCGCCGGATGAAAAATAGCGCCGGAGCATATGCCGGCCTCATCCGTAATCACTTCCTGCTTCTCCGACATATCATCCCTGCTGCAAAGCTCACGTAGGACATCGCCCGCAACAGCCTTGTTTGCAAGTACCAGGAAACGGGTAAAATTCCGTTTATTAGTCTCTATTCCCTCCGCAAGAATATTCATACCGTATATCCCGGCCGCTCCCGACGGACAAACAGCCGCATGCGTAACCAGGCCGTTCTCCTTTATCCATTTTGCACTCCCGGCAGTATCCTCTTTCTCCACCAGCTTTACATTGGGCAGAGTATCAAGAAAATCGGCGCACTGCATCAGAGCCATAGGATGAGAATTCACCTCTTTTATATCATGTATATCTACACCGGGCATCGCTGCAAGGGAGTGCGATATTCTTAACTTGTACTCTCCCACTACAACCAGGTTATTTTCCCTTACAATTTGATAGTTTTGCAGAATACTCCCCGCAATCGTATTTTCAATAGCCATCAACGCAAGCACTCCGGGGTCTTTTGTTACCGTTGCGGCAAGCTGCCTGAAAGTATCGCAATCTATAGTCTCTATCTCGTCACCGGCAAAAAACCTCATGGCCGCTATATGGTGGTTGCACCCCCTTATTCCCTGTATGGCTACTCTTCTTTTCATAAACGTTACAAAAATAAAAACTCCCGCCGCCCGGCAGGAGTTCTATATTAATATTTTACATTTCTCTTTATCCAATATTACATACAAACTCCCGCCTTTACCCTGCTAAAGTAAAAGTAAAAGAAGAAGAAATATGTAAACAGGTCTTTCATCATAATGAGCGCAAATGTAGATATTTTTTCCAAACCTCCAAAGATTTTATAACTTTTTTTGTTTAATAAGTAAAATTTCTAAATTTGCACAACCCTAAAAATGTACAAACAATTTGTAAAAATGGAGATCGTACACATACATAAGTCACTCAAAGAGTTATCATCTTATATACCTGCAAATAGCGGAATTTTCGTCATTATTGATAACAATTTAAAACAATATCGGGAATATTTCGACGGATTCAATATAACAGAGATTGACGCATGTGAAAAAAACAAGACCCTGCAAACAGCGGAATTCATAATAAACAAACTGCTCGAAGCCGGTGCGGACAGAAATTGTTTTATAATAGGGGCAGGCGGAGGCATAACTACCGATATAACCGGATTTGCGGCCTCCATATATAAACGCGGAGTAAGATTCGGGTTCGTCCCTACCACCCTCCTTGCTCAGACGGACGCTTCCATAGGGGGAAAAAACGGAGTGAATTTCCATTCATACAAAAACATTATAGGAGTAATAAACCGGCCGGAATGGATCTATATATGTCCCGACGTGCTCAAAACCCTTCCGCCCCGCGAATTCAGGGCCGGAATATCGGAAATACTAAAGACATTCATACTATTCGATCCCCGGCATTACCGCAGCGCTGTAAAATATTTTACAGAACTTCAAGAACATCTGGAACAATACGGTACATACCTTACACCGGCGGACGGAAAAGCAGAAGATAAGAACATATATAAACAGGAGATACTCGCCGGCATCATATCCGGATGCTCCAAATATAAATGCGGAGCGGTGGAGCGGGACGAATTCGAAAAAGGAGAAAGAAGATTGCTGAACCTGGGACACACATTCGCCCATGCAATAGAAAAATTATGCGGAGATGCCGCCGGTGAAACCTCCGGTACGGGAGAGATACCATGCGTTACGGAAAGCATAAGATACGGCACTACGGAAAATCCGGCAACAGAAAGCAATAAACATCCGGAACTTACACCCTCGCCGATAATGCACGGGGAGGCTGTAAGCATAGGCATGGTACTGGCGGCCAGGCTGGCGGAAAAACTCTGCCCAGGAGAATGCGACCCAAATTTTGCAGCCATGATCGCAGAAGACCTGGCAAAAACAGGACTGCCCGTGGAAATTCCGGCCGGACTAAAAATGAAAGACCTCATCAAAGCCGTTGCCAAAGACAAAAAAGTAGACGGGGCGAATATACATTTCATTCTCCCCAAAGGATTAGGAAATACGGAAGACAGAAATATCCCGTTAAAGCTATTGGAGGAAATTGTAAATGATATGCGTTAGTATAAGGGAACAGGACTTACAAAAATGCAAACAGATTATGGAGCGCTCTCCCATGGCAGAAATAAGGGCCGATCTGTGTAATTTTTCCGTAGAAGAAATAGAACAACTCGCGGCAACCCATACAAATATCCTTATAACGTGCAGGATAGAAAACAGCTCCAGGGAATACGCTTACGAAATACTCACCCGCGCCATAATAAAAGGAGCGAGATATGCAGACGTGGAAATAGAAGCTCCGTACGATCATCTGGAATATATAAAATCCTACGCGAAAGCCAACGGATGCAAACTCATTATCTCTTATCATAACTTTGAAGGTACGAATACCGCCGGCGAACTGGAACAGATATACGATCTGTGCCTGCGTAAAGGAGCCGATATTGTAAAAATAGTAACTACGGCACATAATATAACGGATGCGGTGCGCACCCTTTCCCTGTATAAAACAGAAAGATATAAAAAAGCAGGAAAAGGAACGCTCATAGCATTTGCTATGGGAGAAGCAGGAAAATTTACGCGACATCTGTGCGTCGCAATGGGAGCGCCGTACACTTATGCGGCATATAATAATAATACTGCAACAGCTCCCGGACAATATACTTTCGCCGAAATGGAAGCGTTACTATACCCGATAAAAAATGTAAAAGATAAGCGGGCAGGAAAAATTACTCCCGTTTTACCGGATAAAATCACAATCCCGTGTTCTAAAAGCGTAGCTCAGAGAGCTGTCCTTGCAGCCGCACTCTCAAAAGGAGAAAGTATACTTGAGAACTTCGAACCTTGCGAGGATATTAACGGAGCGCTGGAGGCGGTAAAAAAACTCGGATGCATAATATCACAGGAAGGAAATAAAATAAACATAAACTCTGACGGATCTGAAGCTATAGGGAATCTAACCAGACTGGAAACCGGAGAGAGCGGCCTGCTCACCCGCCTGCTTATTCCGCTTGCCGGATATATATCGGGATTAAACAAAAAAGAGATAGAAATTACCGGGCACGGCAGCCTTATGAAACGAAACCTCTCCGAATCGGCAAAAGCTCTACAGTCTGCTGGAATAATATGTAAAACAGACGGTTATCTCCCGTTCAGAATATCCGGAGAGATTACCTGCCGGAATATAGAATTTTCAGGAAAAGAAAGTTCCCAGATAGTATCGGGCTTCCTTATGACGCTTCCGCTGCTTCCCCACGACAGCACGCTCACTATCTCCGATCCTGCGAGTACTCCATATATCCGGCTAACCCTTAAAATTCTGGAGCAGTCCGGCATTAAGGTGGAAACACACACACACACTCCGGATAAAATAGTATATCATATCCCTGGAAAACAAAAATATTCCGCCGCACGCCTCTATATGGATTCCGACTGGAGTTCCGCCGCCTATTTTGCGGTAGCCGGAGCCATAGGGCACGGGGTCACCCTGCTTAACATGCCGCTTAACTCGGATCAGGCGGACGAAGCCGTTCTGGATATACTGAGATTATGCGGGGCGGAAATAACAATAACCGGAAATCCGACACAAGAGAGAAAAAATGTAATACGCATGCCGGTAAAAGAAGATACCTGTAAAATCACAGATACGGCAGCCGTCACAATATCCGGAAACAATAATACATACGAAAAAACACCCCTGCACGGTACAATCCGGAAAACCGAAACGGAGGCATTCTGCAAAACGGAAAACCGAAACGGCACAATATCCGGAAACGGGTACACCGCCGCTAATATCACAATAAAAGCAGGAGAGCTAAAGACGTTTGATTATGATGCTACCGATTGTCCCGATCTGTTCCCCGTACTGGCAGTCCTGGCGAGCCATTGTAACGGCACAAGCATTATAAAGGGGGTAAACAGACTGCTGCAAAAAGAGAGCAACAGGGCGGAGAGCATATTTACGGAATTTACCAAACTGGGAGCCGATATAGATATCCGGGACGATTATATGTATATAACAGGCACAAAACTGCACGGGGGATACGTAAGCAGCCACAACGACCACCGTATAGCAATGAGCCTGATCATAGCGGGAATGTTCACGGAAGAACCGGTTATCCCCGACGATATAAAATGTATAAACAAGTCCTTTCCGTCATTTATCGGGAAACTGTACGGAAGCACCCGGGTTGACGGTCTGATTAACGGAAATAAAATTTAAGAACATACAATTCTAACAGATAAGATTATGAATACATACGGAAATAAATTCAGGCTTTCCGTTTTCGGGGAATCGCACGGACCTATGATAGGGACGATACTTGACGGCATACCTGCCGGGATACCTCTTTCGCGGGAGGATTTTCTGGAAGATCTGGCAAGGAGGAAAAGCGGAGCCAGGGGCACGACCCCCCGTATAGAAGACGATCTTCCGGAGATTGTTTCAGGCGTTCACGAAGGATGTACAACAGGAGCGCCCTTAACAATCATTTTCCGCAACAGTAATACACGTTCAGGAGATTATGCGGAATTCAGGGCTACTCCCCGTCCCGGACATGCGGATTTTGCGGCGCAGATAAAACACAATTTTTTTAATGATGTACGCGGAGGAGGGCATTTTTCCGGACGTATAACCCTATGCCTTGTAGCCGCCGGCACGGTAGCAAAAAAGTTGATAGGAGATATAAAAATAAACGCCTCCATAGTTGAACTGGGGGGCGAAGCGGCATGTCTGAAAGAGTATCCGGAACCGGAGAGATTTCATCAACAAAGGATTAGCATAGGGCATGATACGCCGGGAGAACAACGTGAGGCATTATCCGCCGGAGAAGCAGATATGCCAGCAAACTGGTGCAAGATTATTGATTCCGCCATTGCCTGCGGAGATTCGGTAGGAGGTATTATAGAATGCGTATGTACGAATGTCCCGATAGGGCTGGGCGAACCTTTTTTCGAATCTCTGGAATCGCAGATAGCACATCTGGTATTCTCCATTCCGGCCACCAGGGGAATAGAATTCGGGGACGGTTTCAAATCGGCGGCTATGAGAGGATCGCAGCATAACGATTGCTATATAGATAAAAACGGACATACGGCTACTAACGGAGCGGGCGGAATAAACGGCGGAATATCAAACGGCAATCCGGTAATATTCAGAGTAGCGGTAAAACCCACTGCAAGCATATCCGTAAAACAGAACAGCTTTAATTTCATAACGGAAAAACAGGAAGAAATTACAGTAAAAGGAAGACACGACGCCTGTATAGCTCTTCGATGTCCGGTAATAGTAGAAGCAGTGGCAGCCATAGCGTTTGCAAACTCCTGAAAACAAAGGCTCCGCCCTACACAGATTACATGTTTATAAAAGGTCTTATAGCCTCTTGCAAGGGAGTAGTGCAGAGTGTTTCGATATGCAGTTCTCCACTTGTGGGAATTAGCTGCACGAGAGCCAAAAATTAGCACCTTTGCTCTTGGAAATATACATCCCCACCAAGTCTTTATGCCCGTTTCGGTCAACCCCAAGTACATTATAAATGGATCGTGTAACCGGTCTGTTTTTATCATCCATCACTTTATTTATGATAGCATCCATCCATACAATGGGATAAATTGAATCAACTGGACGTGTACGCCAGGATTGAAGTTCAGACAGTACCCCTATTACGGCTGGACGTTAGTTTTTAAAATAAAGGTGTTAATTTTATTTAAATTAATTATTTTCGCAAAATAATGATATAGATATGTTTACGATACTATTGCTATTATTTAGTTTTTACCTGCTAAGGGTGCTGTGGGATTTTATAAAAGATAGAATGCCTAATACTCTCTGGATTATTAGACTCCTTATATCCTGCACATTTTTAATTCCGCCTATTATGTTTATATCAATTCCTGTTTGGTATAAAAAGTATGGCTATGCTAAGTCGTAATATAGATAGAATATTTGTCCTTTAAAAGAGAACCTGTAATCTATATCATTTAGCGAATCTTCCTATCTCAGCGCTTCTACATCCTCTATTTTTTTGGATACGGGCCGTCCCAATATCCTGTGGCCGGATGAAGTTATTAAATAATCCTCCTCATTCCTTATACCGCCGAAATCCCTCCATTTCTCAACTTCGCCGTAATTTATAAAGTCCGCAAATTTCCTTTCGGCTTTCCACATATCTATTAATGTAGGTATAAAATAGATTCCCGGCTCGATAGTAAGAACGAAACCCGGCTCCAGAGGGCGGGCCAACCTTAAAGATTTGATCCCAAACTGGGTAGACTTGGGAACCCCGTCATAACCTACCCATATTTCGCCCAGGTTTTCCATATCGTGTACATCCAGCCCCATCATATGTCCCAGACCGCACTGAAAAAACAGAGCATTAGCTCCGGCCATAACTGCTTCGTCGGGATCTCCTTTAGTAAGTCCCAACTCTTTAAGTCCGTTAAAGATTGTGCGGCATGCGGTATAATAGGCCTCTTTGAAAGGCTCTCCAGGTTTAAGCATCTCCACGGCTGCATAATGGGATTTATAAACTACCTCATAAATAAGCCTTTGCCGTTGAGTAAACTTTTTCCCTACCGGAACCGTAGATGAAATATCGCCGCAATATCCGTCGGGAAGCTCCGCGCCGGCATCTATAAGCAACATCTGCCCCTCTTCCAATGTATTGTGGTAATTATGATTATGGAGCGTCTCTCCGTGTACGGTAGATATTACCGGAAAAGAAAGCTCCGCTCCCCTGCTCTGCGCTGTTGCGTACACAATGGATTTAATCTCATACTCTTTCATTCCCGCACGGGCGCCTTTCATGGCGGCAAGATGCATATCATAAGAGATATTTACAGCTTCTTCTATCCTGGAAACCTCATAATCGCTCTTATAATTACGCTGATTCACAACAGCTTTTATAAAGTCAACGGATTTTCCGGCATCCTGCGCCCCGTGCGGAATCCCCAACAGATCCTGCAACATTAATTTATGTTCCGCCCTGTAGGGGGGAAGATAGTGCACTTTACGTCCTTTGGAAGATGCTTCTTTTATAAAATCGAAGAGTGTCTTTAACGGCATTGTCTCGCTTACACCCGTATTGTGAGCCTGTTCTCTGATAGTAGGCAGAAGCCCCGTCCATACAATAGAATCGATAGTAAGCTCGTCCCCGAATATTATCTCGCGATCATTGTCTATATCCAGGACAGCCGCCACATCCGCATTTTTATTAAACCCGAAATAGTACAGGAATGTGGAATCCTGTCTGAAATGATATTGGTTATCCGCATAATTCATAGGGCTTTCGCTATTGCCCAAAAATAAAAGCACGCCGCTCCCGACAGTGCGTTTAAGTATATTCCTTCTCTCTTTGTACATAATTTTTAGTTTTGGTATATAATCTGAATCGCCTCAAAAACTCCCGATACAAATATAAAAAAAAGTCCGGAACGGACATTAAATATCCCGTACTTTTACATCGTTACACGGTAGCCGGCGGAATACACATCTTATTCTTCTGTCCAATACTCCTCTCTGTTCAACATATCCGAACACCTGATTTTACCTTTACCTACTTCAAAACCTGTCCTGCCGACAGGTTGAACCATCCAACATCCGCTATATTCCTCAGGTATCGGATACGGCGCCGGATAACCCAGCCGCGAGGCATGCGGCAGAAACCCATATTTAGAATAATACTCTTCGTGTCCAAGTACAAAAACCAGATCAGATCCTTTTTCCTGCAACAAGCGTAACCCCTCTTTTATAAGCATCCCTCCTATTCCCTTTTTCCGATAACCGGGTTTGACCGCCAGCGGAGCAAGAATATGCATCAATGGTTGCCGCTGTTGTCCGTCAATATAAACCCTGGTGAACAATATGTGTCCGGCAGCTTCGTTTTTATAAAAAGCAAGCAACGAAACAAGAGGCCCGGCAGTTTTATCGTTCAGCAATCCGGCTGCCAGTTGTGCCTCTTTAACGGAGCCGAAAGCCTGTTTTTCCACCTGCATAATATCATTCATATCATCCGCAACCGTTTCCCTGATACGGATGTCATTTAATTCTATGTTCATAAGTTTTAATTTTTTTTAGTTCTTTCAGTTCACTGTACTATCAAAAAAATTTCTACGAAAATAGTAAAATCAAAACAAATTACTATTTTTGCATCGCAAAATCTTCAGGGCAGGGTGAAATTCCCTACTGGCGGTAAAGTCCGCGACCCTCTAAGGAGGTTGAGCCGTTGAAACTACGGCACCAACAGTATAGTCTGGATGGAAGAAGATAATAAAGATTTGAAACATGATCTCCTGCCGCAAAAAAGCACGGTCGGCGAGTCGAATCCGTTTCGGCAAACTTTAACGCCTCTGTTGCATGTAATGCATCCGTGCAGCCGGCAATCCATTCCATTAAGCCTTGTTGATACATAGTTTTTATTAATTAAATTAAACCAATTATGTTAAAATCAACAGGTTATTTTACCAATTTCAGAAAATGCGCACTTAAAACAGGCGCAACGGCAACGCTCCTGGGAGCACTACTCCTGCTGCACCCGGCTACGGTCACAGGTGCGGTATCCGTTCCGCAGAGCACTTTCCCCTCCGCAGTCCTTACGGAAAATACTGACGGCGAAAATAACTCTCCGGAAAAAACCAAAGAAAAACAAGACTCCACGGCCGTACTGCTGAAAGAGATTGTAGTTTCGGCAGGAGTACAAAATGTAAAAAATTCGCCACTGCGGTTAAAGAACATAGACGAACCTCAAATACAGGCGATCTCCCCCGGACGCACATATCCCGAACTGCTTAAAAATATACCGGGCATCTACGCAACAAGCGAGAGCGGCAGTTACGGGGATGCCAAAATAAATATAAGGGGATTCAAACAGGAAAACATTTCGGTATTGCTCAACGGCACTCCCATATCGGGACTCACGAGCGGCAGCATGTTCTGGAACAACTGGCTGGGTCTGACGGATGCCACCGCCACAATCCAGGTGCAGAAAGGTATAGGCGGTTCAATGCTCAGCGACAACTCCGTAGGGGGAACCATAAATATAATTACAAAAAGCCCCTCTTCAAAACCTTCGTTCAGTACGGGCTACTCTTATACAGACGCCGGAACATCAAAAGGATATATAAGCTACAACAGCGGGGAACTCAAAAGAGGATGGGCTATTTCGCTGCTCGGCTCCTATGCCTGGGGACACGGCTGGGTAGAGCGTACCGATGTGAACTCCTGGGCTTATATGGTATCGGTGAGCAAAAAAATAAATAAAAGGCACTCCTTCCTTTTTACGGCCCTCGGCTCGCCGGAGAAACATGAACAACGTTCCGTACGCCTTTCCTATACCGAAATGGAAAAGTACGGGCGCGGCTACAATAAAAACTGGGGGATATATACGAATCCCGACGGATCTACACAGCCGCGCACCATAAGCAAGAATAATTATTTCAAACCCTATTTTACATTAAATCATTTCTACTCCGCAAAAACAGGAAAAGAGGGAAACAGAAATCTCTCTCTTAACAGCGCCGTTTACCTCTCCATAGGCAACGGGGGAGGATACTGGACGGAGAGCAAAGGAAAAAAGATAATAGACTACCAAAAAGAGGGGCATATAGACTGGGACGCCGTAGTTACGGAAAACAAAGCGGTAAAACCCTCTCCCGACAATCCGGCGGAAGGCTCCGCAAAAAATATTATGAGCGATTATCTGGCAGGACACACACAGGCCGGATTTAAAAGCACCCTTCTACTGGACATCGCCGATAATCTGAACCTGGATGCCGGCCTGCATTACCAGCACTACCGTACCTGGGAAAAGGAGCGTATCACAGATATGCTGGGAGGCAAATACTGGTATGAAGACTACGCAAAAAACTCCCTTGCCGGAGTTGCAGGCAGGAATCCTATAAAAAACGTGGGAGACTATATACGCACCAATAACGGTAAAATACTTAATTACGGAACCTTATACGGAATGTTCACATACAATCCCGGAAAGTTCATATTTAAACTGGGAGGTTCCCTTAATGCCTCCTCCCACCAAAGATGGGACAAATACAACTATACCGGAGACGATATATACAGCAAAACCGCACACGGCATAGGCGGAGCCGTAAAGGCCGGCATCCTGTATAAACCCGCAAGCGCACATACTATTTATCTAAACGCGGCATTTTACAGCCGTGTACCATATTCAAGCGTTTACTTCGCAAGCGGGAACAACAAGATTTCGGAAGGAGTAAAGAACGAAAGGAATATCCTGGGAGAACTGGGTTACAGGTTCATTTACGACAAAGGCGGTGCAGAAGCCACATTCTATGCCGCATACTGGAAAAACAAATCGGTAATGAGCAATCCGTACAAGCCCCTTGAAGAAGACTCGTACAAATTTATGATTACCGGACTGGACGCCCTGCATTACGGAACGGAAATAGACCTATGGCATAATTTCACAAGATGGCTGAAATTAAGCGCCTATGCCTCAATAGGGAGCTGGAAATGGAAAAACAATGTAAATGCAAAAATATACGACCCTTACAGCGGACAGATAGCCCAGGAGATAAACGTTTACAGCAACGGACTGCCTATAGGAGATGCCCCGCAGACACAAATAGGGGCAGGCTTGGAAATAAAACCCTTACGAAACATCTCTATCCGCGCTGAATGGCAATACAACGATCGCTACTGGGCTGATTTCGAACCGTCCACCCGTACCAATCCCGACGACTTCTCTGATCCGTACCGGATTCCCTCATATAATTTATTAAACGCAGGAATAAACTGGGATACCGTTATCGGGAAAAAGTTGAACATGGGTATCTTTTTCAATCTTAACAACATCCTTGATAAATACTATATCGAGAGGGGAAAAGACGGTAAAGACCACACCGCAAAAACCTTCACCGGCTATTGGGGACAAGGCCGAAACTGCAATTTCGGAATAAGGATGAGATTCTGATAAAATATGAGAAGTTTTACAAAATCAAGTACAAACTCCCAAAGACTTACGAGCAGAAAGTCAACAAAATACATTTTTTCGTTTGAATAAATGTTAAATAACCTATATATAGTGATTTTTGGGCAAATCCTACTCATTTTGAAAGCTGCCAAAACCAAAATCACTATATATGGGGATTATAAAAAATATTGGAGAAGAGATTAAAGCAAGGAGAAAGATACTTTAATTGATAACTCATTTCTGTCCGAGCCACTTAAGGGAGAATATAGAGATCTATATTCCGGACGTTTAAACTCATATCTGAAAGTAGGATTGTAATTAAACTAAAAAAGAATAAGACTCTGTAGTTCCCTGATTTAGGTTGACTACTTTTTCTCTTATCCCTTAGTAAAGTTGACTCGGATTAAAAATTAAAACTGATATTAGTTGACTTCAATACTATTATCGCTGAGTTCTGTTTACCCTTCGATTTTTATCCCTATCAGGGATTGACTGGAGGGTGAAGCCCGGAAGGATCCCCCTGATAACATTGTAAAGGTAAACTATTTTCAGGGAAAGACACTCTATGACTATTCCGTTTTTTTAGATCTGGAGCGAGCCGATAATCACTATCAGAATATTTCGCTTATTTCCTACTGCCACTGGCTATCGTATAAATATTCCTCCACCGCATTACCTGGAATGGAAGTATCGTACCAATCTCTATATTGTAATCCGGAAGATTGATACCATTTTACAAAATTAGGATATGCGGATGTTATAGGAATCATCTCTATAGGATACCTGAATACCTCCGGAACCATATACCCCCATACCATTCCGTTGGTAGCCCTGTACGGATTATACCCGCTGACAAATCCCTCCAGGAAATAGCGCCGGTTCACTTTATCGGTAGGTGGATTATTCGACATATGCACCTCACGCCCCCTGTCCTGACCCTGATCGGCGGAAACCACTATAAAAGGATTTATCTTGCCTATCAATAATCTGTCTTTAGTAACGCCGCCGGTAAATCTAACCCTTACGCGCTTTTCAACGGGTATAGCGGTTGAAGCATCCACATCATGAAATACATTTATTCCCTTACTTACCCCGTATAACTCCGCAGGATCATTGAACAATGCGAACACGGCTCTCGATTGTCCCGATTCCAGCCCGTTCATATTCCCGCTGATAGGAGAACCGGCGAGACCGCCGTTATTATTTTCAACAGAAGCAACCATATTAGGGGTTATATCGTCCAGTTGTATTCCGCAGGACAGATGCATCTGGGAACCAACAGCCCTTAATTTCCAGTTTATATCCATATAGACCACATTATTGCCGGCAGTCAGTTCACCTTTAGAATAATATGCTATGCGGAACCCGAGTACTATATCGTTCATATCGTAATCCCCTATATAAGGCCACAGATCTTCAAAGAAATAAGTACCCCATGTATTTGCGGCGGGGAAATAAGAAACATGGGTAACGGAAGGATCGTTATCATCCACATCTTCACCGGCCGGAACGCCATCGCCGTCGGCGTCCACAGGGTCGTTTCCTCCTATATCCCCCAGACCTTCGTTATATTCGGTTTCCGGAATATGATGTTCGCGGCCGCCCCAATAAGCATTATACATACACAAATCGGCCGTATATTTACGATTTTGCGAATCATTCTTTTTAGGACAATAATTTTCTATATTTCCGGAAAACGAAATTTCCCCCTGACTGTTTATAATTGTATTATCGGGCTTTTTATCGCTTACGCCCCACAATACCAAAGCATAATCGCGCCCGTTATCATTCATGTTCACAAATTTCACATCCCAGTTGCCGGTATTTCCTGCGCCTTTGCCGTTCTTGTAAATAAATATAATACTTCCCGATTCCATGTAAAATACGGAATTCGTAATATGTGAAAGATATGCCGTTTTCAAAAGGGAACCGCTGTAACTGTAAAAACCTGCGGTAGAACCGTCCGTAATTACCTGGCACTCCATATTTCCGTAATTATCTATTTTACCCTTTGCCAAAAAAGTAGTTTTTACGGTAAAGAATCCGTGCTGATAGAGATAATTAGAATTATTAGTAAAATCCAATATCCCTGTTACCACACTGCCGTTACTTCCCCCCGGATAACCGTAATTATAGAAAGAAGCATTCGATCTGAACTCTATAATGTCGCTTTCGAGTTCGCCTGCATTCTTAAAAAAGCAATTATTATCCGCTTCCAGGACATTGTCGCATTCTATCGCTCCGCCGGAGTAATTAAAAAATCCCGCGCCTGAACTTAAAGAAATATTTTTCGCCTCCATATCTCCCATATTATAAAATACCGTACCCGAATTTGAAAGAGACAACCTGTTCGCATCAATTTCCAGAGAGCCGGTATTATAAAACAGAGCGCCGTTACCGAGAATGCTTGCCTGCACTCCTTTAACCGACATCTCGCCTCTGTTTACAATGCCTACCCTGTTGGATGTAGAGGCGAATCCCCGTTTTAACTGCAACCTTCCATAATTACCTACATAAACGGCCAACAAACCCTGCTCCGTCCAGCCAAGATCCACCCTGCCGTTAAATGTTACCGAACCGCCGTCCAGTACCACGAGCGAGCAGAAAGAAATATAATGGTCTGCGGTATTTTCCAAAACCAGATTACCTCCTACATACAGTACCGGAACGGCATTCTGATTAGCGTTGTCAAATAACAATTTGTTATTCACCCTTATGCTTTTACCCTGCGGAATAAAATACGTCTTATTTCCTGAAAGCGTACCTGAAAGCTGTGACGAAGAGGTAACAGTCACATCATAAGAAGAAGGAAAATAAGGCTCCGGAATAACCGGCTCGTTACCTATTCTTTCACCTGCGCTTTTCATGGAGGTTTTACCAGACCGTACTTTAACCGCTTTACTACCTACAATATCATAGGTAGTAAAAGTAACCAGGCCCCTCGGAGTAATTATCTTTACAAAAACCTGATCTACGCCTTTTGCCAGATCCATAACGGTTTCAAAAACCTTCCCTTCATAGGCGGCTCCGGATGCTATCAAAGAACCTTCCGAATAAAGCGGTGAAGAATATATTTTTACAGTAGAAGCATACTGCTCCGCTTTTGTATTTGAGGATACCCCGGAACTAACGGGAATACTTATAGAGACGGTCTCTGTTGTTTTCCAATCGAAATTCTCATCTATCGGAGGAACATAAGGGATAGTATTCTTCACACAGGAAATGAAAATCAGCATCCCGGATAATATATAAAGAATTCTGTTCATAATGAGATGATTTTAATACCGGTTAAAGAACGTATCTACAAATATATTCATTTTTAACATAATGCAAAAAAAAATGTATCCGGACAGAATTCAGTATATCCCGGTATAATCGCAGTATTCACAAACAGATAAATTAACCGACGTATCGCTCAATCTACTATCGAGGCCGCTACCACGTTCGCTACAATAGCCCTTAATCTTACCACGCTGCCTTTGTCTGCCGGATGTACGCGATGAGAAAGCAGAATAACTGCAGTCTTTGAAACCGGATCTATTATAAAAGAGGTTCCTGTATAGCCCGTATGCCCGTATGTTTTGCCGGGATGAAAAAGATCCCCGTTATTGGAAGCATAAGGAGAATAATTATCCCATCCCAGAGAACGTCCCAGAGATTTTACCTTCTCCGGTACTGTAGTCATAGTCTCGACAGTAAGCGTTCCCAGTATCCGTTTACCGTCATACTCCCCGCCGTTCATAAGCGCGGCCGCAAGTACCGCAAGATCTTCGGCATTGGAGAATACGCCCGCATTACCGGAATTCCCGTGATTCATTATACGCGCCAGCGGATCGTGCACCTCTCCACAAAGCACCTTGCCATCCGGCTGTTTCTCGGTAGGAGCGACCAGGGGCATAATATCCGGCCTGGTCTTAGGATTATACGCGGTATGTTTCATCCCCAGAACATCAAAAACATTCTTTTGCGCATAATCGCACAACCTCTCTCCGGTAATATTTTGCAGGATATTCTGCAATGTTATAAAATTCAGGCAACTGTACTGAAACCGGGTAGCAGGCCTGAAATCACGTTTGATAGTACTTATATAACTCATGAGACTGTCGGGATCCGCTTTGCCGCATTTTTTTATAACCGTTTCCGGAGCCACATACGGAGGAAGTCCCGACGAATGGGTAAGCAGATCTATTATCCTGATATTCACCTTTTCGCCCGTCTCGGGATCTATGTAAGGCATAAAGCCCGGAATATACATATCTACCCTGTCCGTAAGCCTGTATCCGCCCTGTTCGAGCAAGCGGGCCATACTTATTGCCGTCCCGACAACCTTGCTGCATGAAGCCAGATCGAAAACGGTATTCTCCGTCATGGGTTCGACCGACGGATATACGCTTTTATTACCGTATGCTTTAAGATACACCAGTTTGCCGTCCCTCACGACTGCAAGCACGGCTCCCGGTATCTCTTTCTTCTTTACAGATGCATTGATAATATCATCCACCTTCATTAAACGCACGGGATCCATTCCGGCATCCTTAGGGGAAACACGCTCGATAGAGTAGGTGCAGAGCACGCAGAACACAGCAATAAAAGTCAGCAACAATCGTCTCATAATAATTACGGAATAAAAAAGATTTTATATTTGCAAAGGTATCATTTTTTCAAAAAACTATACCGTAGCAAACTCAAATTCTATGACATTTAAATACTCCTCCCCCTTATTGATAACCACCGAAGGAAATTCGGGCCTGTTAGGAGATGCGGGAAACTTCTGGCACTCTATCGCAACTCCATCATAATCATTATATATATGCCCACCTTTTCCCTCATTGCACCCTCCCAGCCAGTTTCCGGTATAAATTATAACGCCGGGCTGGTTGGAATATACATTAACCCTTCTCCCGCTAACCCCGCTCCATAACGAAGCCGCACATTTAACGCTGCAATCCCAGTTATCCACAGCCCAGCAGGCATCATATCCCTTACCGTATCTTAAAGCCGGAAAATCCTCTCCTGCCCTGCTTCCGATAAGTTGCCCTTTGGTAAAATCCATAGGGGTTCCCTCAACGGGTTTTAATTCTCCTGTGGGAATAAGGGTCTCATCCGTCGGGAGATACCTTGAAGCCGCAAGTTTAAGATTATGCCCGTACACTGTCCCGGAACCATGTCCGTCAAGATTAAAATAGGTATGATTGGTAAGATTCATTACAGTAGCGGAATCCGCACGGCCGGTAAGCTCTGTCACCAGCTTTCCGAGCGGACACCCGGTCTTTTCGGATATATATTTATCACCACTTATCCATCTGTACCTGGCGCAAACCTCAACGGCGCCCGGATAACCATCGTCCCCGTCGGGAGCCAAAAGATTAAATACCACGCTGTCACCCTCTATGCCCGAACGCCATATCCTGTTGGCATAACCGTTCTCACCGCCGTGATTATGGTTAGGCCCGTTATTTACCGGAAGCGTATATGTCTTGCCGTTAAGATCGAATTTCCCTCCGGCTATCCTGTTGGCTACTCTTCCCGGAACCTTCCCGAAACATGGGCCGTCGCCTATATAGTAGAAAAGATTATCATAGCCCAGAACCACATCGTCAATTACGCCGTTCTTATCCGGAACGCATACCGATACTACGGCGGCTCCTATATTACACAGTTTGACTATTATACCGCCGCCGCACTCCATTGTATAGAGAAAAATATCTTTCCCCTCAGGAGTCGTTCCGTATTTTTGTTCAGTGATGTTCATACGTTTAAAAAATCTCTTTTACAGTTAATTAAATAAAAATTTTTTATAGAGCGAAGCGGCTCCTAAGAGCGATAGGAGCCACTTCGCTACCAGAGTTTCAAAGGATATTCGCCGGCGTCCGCCAGGGCCTTTATCTTCCGTACTACCCCCGGCCTGTCGGTAGCATAGGTCACTCCGAACCATTTGGAAGGAGTATCGAGTACTTTTACAGTAGAAGTACCGGCTTTTACCAGATTATTTACCACCAGCGGAATAAAATACTCCGCTTTAAGATTACCGGCGGTATTACTCAGAAAATCAGCGAACATTCTATCCGAATGGGCGAAATAATCCGGAGTAAAGCCCCACATATTCATTGAAACCGGGGTATTATCGTCCAATGCAACCCACTCCCCTTTCTCATCTTTATAGGATACTTTCCCGTTTATCCTCATTACCTCCGTCCTCTCTACAACATCGGTAAGATAACCCCGGGTATCTTTTCCGCATACCCCTCTGGCAACCGAACCGCTGTCGGAAAGAGTATTCCCTATCCTGTACCCCACCATACAATAATTATTCTCCGTACCGGACATATCCGTAAGGGCCTTCGCCAATACGGCATAACTCTCGCGCCCGTAGAAATCGTCGGCATTAATAACGGCAAAAGGTTCATTTATCACTCCTTCTCCCATCATTACCGCATGATTGGTTCCCCAGGGTTTGACCCTGCCGGCAGGAACGGTAAAACCGTCTGGCAGTGCATCCATAGACTGGAATACCGTCTCAACCGGAATATGATTGATATATTTGCTTATTATCTTATCTTTAAAATCCAGTTCGAAATCTTTCCTTATCACGAAAACAACCTTTCCGAAGCCGCCTCTTACAGCATCGAAAATAGAATAATCCATAATGGTTTCCCCGCCTGGGCCTACCCCGTCAAGCTGTTTTAATCCCCCGTAGCGACTGCCCATACCGGCAGCCAGTACCAACAATGTAGGTTTCATTCCCATATATTAATTTTATAATTAGATTGCAGTTTGCGAGCCCCGTTACTTATAACAACCTCGTACACTCTGGGTTCCCGTCCGAACTTTTTAAGATATTTCTCTTTTGCACCTGCTATGAATCCGTCATAAAGTTCGTCCTTTACAAGATTGATAGTACAACCGCCGAATCCGCCTCCCATTACGCGGGAACCGGTCACGCCGTATTCCTTTGCTATATCATTCAGAAAATCCAGTTCGGCGCAACTTACTTCATAAAGTTTGCTCATACCGTAATGTGTCTGGTACATTTTGGCTCCCACCGTCTCGTAGTCCCCTTTACCGAGAGCATCGCAAACATCCAGTACGCGCTGCACCTCCTCTATAACATATTCCGCACGCATATAATCTTCTGCGGATATTTTATCTTTAACCCCGTTAAGCATTTCCATTGTAGCATCACGAAGGAACTCCACATGGGGATGACCGTTCTCCCTTATGGCTTTTGCCGCACGCTCGCAGCTTTCACGACGTTTATTGTACGCGCTGGAAGCCAGTTCATGCTTAACCACGGTATCCAGAAGTACCAGTTTATACCCTTTAGGATCAAAAGGAAAATACTCATATTCCAGAGAACGGCAGTCGAGTCTTATAAGATGTCCCTCTTTGCCGAATATGGAAGCAAACTGATCCATAATACCGCATTTCACCCCGCAATAATTATGCTCGGTACTCTGGCCTATTTTCGCCAGTTCGAATTTATCTATACCCAGATTGAAAATAGTATTAAGGGCAAAAGCATAAGTGCTCTCCAGCGCCGCGGAAGAAGACATCCCGGCTCCGAGCGGAACATTGCCGGCAACCACCGTATCGAATCCCCTGATTTTCCCGCCCCGTTTGGCGATCTCGCGGCATACCCCGAAAATATATCTAGCCCAACTCTCCTTAGGAGCATCTTCCTCATTCAATCCGAACTCCACATAATTATTCTCATGCGTTACATCCATGGAGTAAGCGCGTACAATCTCTTTGCCCGTTTTATCTCCCAGACCGTTGGGTTTAATCTCCGCTACGATACATTTATCGATAGCTCCGGGGAATACAAATCCCCCGTTATAATCGGTGTGCTCTCCGATAAGGTTTATACGTCCGCTCGAAGCATATTGATCCCCGTTTGTCCCGAATTTCTCCAGAAACATTTTACTTATATTCTCTCTCATAATGTATAGTGTGTATAATTAATATTTTTATTGTATTTCATATCTCCCCTTCCCCGACAAAAAGTTAAAACGAGCAGAAGAAAGAGACGAACAGCGGAACCGTAAAATCTACCAGTACCCCGTGAAAAATAGAAACAAATACCATTTCCTTACCGCAATATCTGGTAATTATAGGCAGAGTGGTATCCATTGTCGTGGCTCCTCCAACGCTTATCGGTGCAAATTTACCAAAATATTTACAAAAAAGCGGTGCTCCCAGAAGCGCTATTATTTCCCGCATAATATTTGCCATAAGAGCGATAGTGGCAAGTTCCGTCGCAAGCTGCAATCCCAGGGAATCTGCTTTAAGCTCCGTAATCAGAATGGAAGAAAGGGAGTAATAGGCAAAACCGCTTCCTACCGCAAGACAATCGAATACGCTCCATTTAGATATAAAGAAACTTACCAGAGCCGAAAACACCAATGTTCCTGCAATAGTAGCGACAGGTACAAGCAGTAATTTAGGTTTTATACTGCACAAAATTTCTTTCAGTTTCTTATCGCTGCCTATACTTATACCTACCTGTAGCATAAGTAGATACAATACATAGGCGGTAATACTCCCATCCACCAGGAATTCCGGAAGCCATCCGCTTTCCGGTATGTCTCCCCTGTCTCCTGCAATACCGGGTGCTTCCGAGGCAACTGTTTTCTCTCCCTCCGCTATAATCTCCGTCTCTCCTCCTGCAATATGCGCGGTTTCCGGCAAAAATTCCCCGGAAAGAACATCGCCGCTGCCCAGCCAGCCCAGAATACATCCGAGAGCAAAAAAAGCCACTACAATAAGACTACCTTTCATACGCTTAAAATTTTTTCCCTGCAAAAAAGAAACGGTACACGCCCCATGCTGCCAGGGCGCTGCCGAGAGCACCTGCCGCAGCCAGGAGGAAAGCCTGTCCCCCGAGAGTCGCCAGATTATTAACAATATCCTTATTCGCCCCTACCGAAACGCCGAGCAAAAACAAAAGCAACAAAATCGTATACGAAATGGTTTTGGAGATATGACGCATCCACTCCGCCCTCCTTAGCAAAAAGCCTATCCCCACGCCCAGAAACATTATTCCTATAACTAAAAACATAATATTCTAAATATTAGCAATTCCCTTCCCGAACTCTTCATACAGCATCAGCAGATGGGCCGAACTCCAACTGAAATGCGGAGCTTTCAAAAGACTTCCGTTATGGGTATTATAATTCTCATGTACCGGAGCGCCCTCCTTCAATCCGTAAAGCCTGTCGAAAACATTACGGGTAAAATCATCGGCCTCCTTTATATATCCGTATTTCCGCAGTCCGTTAATCCCGAAATAAACCTGATCCAGCCATATAGGGCCTCTCCAATAACCGTCGGGCGTAAATTTGGGATTATCCGCCGCAATGGTAGGAAAAGGAATATAAGTAGCAAACTTATTAGGATTCCCGAATATCAGAAAAACCTCATCCGCCTGCTTTTGCGTAGCTATTCCGGCCCATAACGGAATACAGGCTTCCGTTCCCTCCTGCACCACAAATATACTATCAAATTTCCTGTCAAAGAAAAATCCGTGATCGCGGCTGAAAAAATAATCCGCCACATCTACCGGATAAGGCTTCCCGACAACGGGAGCGTCCCGGCCATTCCCGGCAGAGATCTCCGCTCCGGCAACACCGGCAAGTTCTCCCAGCAACCTGTGCTCATAAGCCAGGAACGCATTAAGGTCTACGGACTCCCGGTTCATGCTCCATCCTCCCTTGCCATCATCCGCAGGTCTACCTGCCTTATTCTTTTTTCCGTTATAAACCATAACGGCATCATCGAATCTTACGGCATTATCCATCCCGCTCTCCCATGCCGCCGCTTCAAGAGTACCGTCGCACGAACCGAATTCACACACCCCGTTTCCGTTATGATCGCGGAACCTATACCACCACTTAAAATATTTCAACATCTTAGGATACATCTCTTTTACGAAAGCACTGTCCCCGGTAGTCTTATATATTTCGCTGACAGCCCAGGCGGCCAAAGGAGGTTTACTGTCGCGTGCATTATTTTCACGTTTATCGCTATAAATACAATCTATAACCATACCATCCTCATCCTGATAATCGAACATCGCCCTTACCTGGTCTTTAGCCAGTTCCGGAGCAAAGCGGGATAACGCAACGGCATGTTTCCATGAATCCCAGCCCCAGAATCCCACAAAATAGCCCGCCGCATGACTTGGCACAACCCCCGCATGCAGCAGATCTCCGCGCGGGCTTCTCCAGTTGGCGACAAGTGTAGTAACCGCTTTGGCTGCAATCCGGTTATACTCCGAAGGCATATCCTCCCGTATCACGCTACGGAAATAACCGTTCCACCGTTCCAGATTAGCGGCTTTCAGCCGAGACCTCTCCCCGTACACTCCGGCTGCTCCCGACAAAACATCCTCTATCTCATCTCCCGGCATAAAAAAAGATATAAGCACATCTGCGTTTTTTTCGGAACATACCGCAGTATATCCGGCGCTCCAGGCTTCGGTTTCCGGCTCTTTCGTAAGGGAAACCTCTGCCCCGTTACCGAAAGTAAGTAAGAATCCCTCCCCGGTAGTATCTTTTACAACCACGCTGTTATTGACAAGTTCCATTGTAAGAAGCCTGTCATTATATAACTTGCTCCCCCATGAAACAGTTCCGCCGAACATCAGCACATCATCCCCTTTCACACATAACAGCACATTATTTTTATCCAGAAATATCATACTCTGTTCTATGCTTCCGTTT
Source organism: uncultured Muribaculaceae bacterium (assembly GCA_964449975.1). Lineage (GTDB taxonomy): Bacteria > Bacteroidota > Bacteroidia > Bacteroidales > UBA932 > Egerieousia. Next base: position 25,075 of record CAYVED010000006.1, on the reverse strand, counting down.
CCCGACGAAGCCTTCATATAGAGTTCTCCGGGATAGTAAGCTGTTGAATCGGGAGAGAATAAAGCTCCGGAAGCTTCCTTTGCAAACCCGGCTTTTACTATCGCATCGGAAAACCAGACCCGGCGGTTCATATCCAGGTGAAACGGGCCGCAAAAGCCGTTTACAAAGTTCCCTTTCTGCGGAGGAGTAAAACCCCACCAGCTTCCGGCATCGGTAAACCAGCCGCCGCAGCGGACTTGTTCGTCGGGAGTATAACTTATATCTAAAATACCGGGATAATCGTATCTGTCATACCCTCTTTTCTCTTTACCGCCGCACGCTGCAAAAACAAGGATAACGGCCAAAAATATAGTTTTTTTAAGATTCATATATTTCCGTATTTTCATTTGCTTTTAACGGGGGCTATATAAAAAGTATATTCCTGTGCAACAGGAGTAATCGTATATTCCGTATGGGTTTGAGCACCCCAGGTATTATCTCCCCCCACTCCCATTTGCTGCCTGTCTATATTCAGCCATACCATATCCTGTTTTAAGATACTTCCTCCGTGAACTTTTCCCGTACCCAGATTATAACAGAGTTCGTTCATATGGAAATTATAACCTCCTATACCAAGAGGCGCATCCCCTGCAACTACTTTTATTCCGTCTCCATCTCCGTTCAGGAGGGCAGCCCAACGCACATCGCTTTTATTCCCGGTCTCCTGTGCTCTTACATAAGGATAATACTGATCCCATACTGTCGCACCGTACAAATCTATATCCGCGCTGCTTTTACGATCCAGGTAATTCTCATGCGGCCCCCTGCCGAACCACCTCATATTCCCGTACTCCCCATTAAGTATCAGTCTCATTCCAAAACGCGGTATTTCAGGCAATACCGCTCTCCGCGCAGGCTTAAAACGGGCGGTAACCTTTAATATATTATGTGGCAGCACATTATATATAGCCGTAAATGTAAAACGCGGTTCTCCGGTTATTACGGGTCCCCCTCCGGACTCCCCCGACTTCTCAGCAACCCCGCCACCCATTATATAAACGACCACGATACTGTCTCCGGGGCGGACGATATAACTAACGGGCATCTTCATGCCGTTTACCGTCACGCTTGCCGGAACAAGCGAATCGGCTGCTGTTTTCCAGATACCGCACCTCTTTAAAGTACCGTTCGCAAGATCGTTCTCAGTAACGGGACGCCAGAAATTAGGTTTAAGCCCCGATATAAGAAGTTCTTTTCCGTCTATTTTGTAACTCGTAAGTTCTCCCGAAACACCGGAAAACGATATTACCGCATCCGGCAAATTGCCGTTAAGCTTCCCGTTCATGCCCGTTACGGACATCGCTTCACCGGAAATATCTCCGGAAGATATACCGGAAGAAGCCGAAATTACAGGGGCATTTCCGCCACCTGTATCCGCACCGTCTGCGGCCGTAACGTCCTCCGCTATTATCTGCTCAATGCTTTTCTTCTCTCCCGCCGGAAGCCGCCACTGTTCCCATGCGGCTATATGCCCTGCCGGTATCAGGGGGGCATGACGTCCCGTAACCGCATTAATATGCAGAAAATACTCTCCTTTAAGCGAATCCGTGATTTTTTTATCGGGAAGGGGAAATTCTATCTCCGCCGAACATCCGGCCGCGATTACCGGAACATCGAGCTTTCCGTGCAATACGGGCTTCCCGTCGCACTTTATAATATAGTTGAAATCATAACCGGTTGTAGTGATAAAATCATGCCGGTTGGTGATCTTTATTTTATTCGAGGCAAAAGGAACCGGTTGAAAATTAATATACTGATAAAGTTTCTTCACCTCCCATATATGCGGATTCAGACTTCTGTCGGCAGCAACCAATCCGTTGGCGCAAAAACTGGAGTCATTCACAACCCCTGCAAATCCCATATCTCCGCCGTATTTCCATATCTTATTTCCGTTTTTATCCTTACCGGCAAAGGTCTGATCCACCCAGTCCCAGATGAATCCGCCCTGTAAATTTTCATATTTATATATCAGATCCCAGTAGCCTTGCAGGTTTCCCATACTGTTGCCCATTGCATGAGCATATTCGCACAGGATAAGCGGACGCGAAGGCCGCTGGTTCACCCACTGGTATAACCTCCAGGGCCGGGCGTACATAGGACAGAAAATATCCGATAATCCTTTCTCTCCTCCCCCCTCATACTGTACCGGCCGGGTAACGTCCCTGTTTTTAGTCCATCGGTACAGAGTTTCAAAATGCTTTCCGTAACCGCTCTCATTCCCCAGGCTCCAGGTAATGACGGATGTAAAATTTTTATCCCTCTCCAGCATTCGTTCCATCCTCTCCATAAAAGGAATTTCCCAGCCCGGAGAGTTGGCAAGGGTTCTGTCGGGATGATGATCCATACCGTGACTTTCTATATTGGCCTCATCCACCACATAAATGCCGTATTGATCGCACAAGGCATACCACTGTTCGTAATTAGGATAATGGGAACAACGTACGGCATTGATATTAAACAGCTTCATAAGCCTTATATCCTCTATCATGCTTTCCGTGGTGATCGTACGTCCGTTATTCATATCATGCTCGTGGCGGTTTACCCCTTTTAGCTTCACGGGCTTCCCGTTTACCAGCATCATTCCGTTAAGCATTTCTACCGTCCTGAACCCGAACCGGTGCGCAAAAGACTCTTTTATCCGGCCGCCTTTACCCAAAGTATTTACGACGAGAGTATAAAGATAAGGTGTTTCGGCACTCCATGGCTTTACCAGCGGGAAATGCCTGTTTACCGTAATAACCGAATCTCCTTTGGCAACCTTCAGCCCCGAACTATAAAGTTCTTTTGTACCGTCCAGGATTTTTACCTGCACGTCCGCATCCGTAAGAAGCCGCAGATTAAAAATCCCGTCCTTGTAATCATTTACAAGTCCGGCCGTTATTTCAAAATCCCTGACTCTCTTTTTCTCACGCGCCACGAGCAGCACATCCCGTTCTATCCCGCTGTAATGCCAATAATCCTGCGCCTCCAGATATGATCCGTCGCTATAACGGTAAACCTCTACGGCAAGCCTGTTTTTCCCCGGTTTAAGGTATTTATTTATAAGGAAATCGGCGGAAAGGCGGCTGTCCTCGCTATATCCTGCATATTCGCCGTTCACCCATACATAAAAGGCAGACTCCACTCCGCCGAAACTAAGTAAAATATCTTTTCCCTTAAAACGTTCCGGAACCTCGAAATAAGTAACATACTGCCCTACCGGATTATAATCATCAGGCAGATACGGAGGATCTGCAGGGAACGGATAACGAGTATCGGTATAGATAGGCGCATCGAATCCCTGCAACTCCCAACTCCCCGGAACATTTATCTCTTTCCAGCCGGAACAGTCGAAATCCGGCTTATAAAAAGAAGGAAGCCTGCTTTCGGGATTTTTTGAATAATGAAATTTCCATTTCCCGTTAAGGGAATGCCTCATCATGTCGCCGGGGAGTTCCCTCAAAGCACCCGCTTCGCCCGAATAGGGAACAAAAAAGGCATGCATCCTCTCCCTGTTCTCCTGATTTATATATTGATTTTCCCAATGAGGGGCATTACTTTTTTGAGCAAAAGCGGTATTTGCGACAGTTATTCCAAAAACCAGTAATCCTAAAAGCAAGTCTCTATTCTTCATATTTTTTTAACTCCCTGTTAATAATTATCTTTTTAAGTTTATTTTACAACCGGAAGCAGCCTGAATCCCCACTCGCATCTGCGTGCCGGTATCAGGTATTGCTGATGCGGATAGGCTCCCCAACTGGTATCTCCGCCCACTCCCATCTGCTTGAGATCGATATTCCAGGTAACCATATCTTTTTCAACTATATCCGTCATGTGTCTCTGGTGTTTTTTAAGATCTGTTTCGCTGAGGTCATACGTAGGGAACAGGTAAGCGCTCGTACTTATATACGGTTTCCCGGCGGATTTAAGTCCCGTTCCGGAACCGTCCGTTAAAGACATCCACCTCACATCGGTTTTATTCCCGTTTTCCTGAGGACGGTCGTAAGGGAAATACTGTTCTGCAACACTTCCTTTATAAAGGCCGACAAAAGAACTCAGGTTGCGGTCTATATAATTTTCGTGAGGCCCGCGCCCGAACCACTCCATAGTATCGTATTTTCTTTTAAGGGTAAGGGTAAGACCTATCCTCGGCATAAGCGGAAGGGTGTCGTGAGCAGGAATAAACAGACAGTCCACATCCAGAACTCCGCAAGGGGAAACGGTATATTTTACAATATAAGTAGAATTGGATACGCTCTGCGGTAAACGATAAACCGATTTTACCTCATAAGCCCCGTTTTCAAACCCGTTTCTCTCCATTTTTACCAGCTCGGCATCCCTGCCTGCATGACGCCAGGGGTCGCATCTTTTTGCAAGATCGCTCCCAAGGTCATTATCGGTTGAAGGGCGCCAGAAATTAAGCTTCAGTTCCTCCTTAAGAAGTTCTTCCCCATTAACCTTGTAAGAATTCAGAGCACCTGTCTTTTCGTTAAATCCTACCTCTACCTTTGCGGAAGATTTAAGACCGGTATCCGTGCTGCAACCGGCTACGGTCTCATTATTTTTGCCTGCACCGCAAATCATACCCTCTTTTCCGAAAGGCAGTTCCACCTGTTCGCTTGCCATTAGTTCTCCGGCGTTAAGCAATCCCTCGTCATTTCTTTGATAAGCATAGAAATTAAGGAAATATTCGACTCCCCGCTCAGGCTTCACCTGAGGAAAATCCGCGCGGAATATCCCCTTTTCCTGAGGCCCGGCAATTACGTTATCAATAGTTCCCTTAGCCAGTACCTTGCCGTTACCTTCCAGACGCCAGCCGTAAGTAAAATCGGAAAGGCAGGTAAAGAAGAATTTATTCGCAATTTCCACAAGGCCGGAACCGTAATCCGCAAGACGGAATCCTATATTCTGATACACTTTCTTAACTTCCCATATATGAGGTTTAAGGGTACGGTCGGCCGCTATAAGTCCGTTCATACAGAAGTTCCTGGAACTCGGAGTTCCGGCAGGAGCCATATCTCCGCCGTATGCCCAGTAGAAACGTCCGTCGGGAGTTTTCGCGGCAAAACCCTGGTCTACCCAATCCCAGATAAAGCCCCCCTGTAAAGATGGATATTTCTCTATCACATCCCAGTAATCCTGAAAATTACCCACGCTGTTACCCATTGCATGGGCATACTCGCACAAAATAAGAGGTTTATCAGGCATATAAAGAGTCCAGTTAATAAGCACGTCTATCTTCTTGTACATAGGACAGAAAATATCGGTATAAGGGCCTTTGATCCCGTCTTCGGAGTGTACGGGACGCTTTGATTTATCATTTGCATGCACCCATTTATAGGTAGCCTCAAAATTACACCCCGCACCGGATTCGTTTCCTAAAGACCAGATAATCACGCTCGGATGATTTTTATCCCGCTCGAACATCCTCTCCGTACGGTCTATAAATGCAGGTTCCCATTCCGGCTGGTTGGCAAGACATCTGTTCTCTTTATAACCCATTCCGTGGCTCTCTATATTCGCCTCGTCCACCACGTACAGCCCGTAAATATCGCACAACTCGTACCAACGCGGATCATTAGGATAATGCGATGTCCTGACGGCATTTATATTAAAGCGTTTCATAAGTTTAATATCTTCCACCATAGAGGCTTCATCCACTACATGTCCTTTGTAAGGATCATGTTCATGCCTGTTCACGCCCTTGATATACACCGGCTTCCCGTTCACAAGCAACTGCGCATGCTTCGTCTGGCACTCCCTGAAACCTATATTCCGGCAAATCACCTCGCTTACTTTTCCATTCACGGTTAAAGTAAGTACCAGCTTATAGAGGTTAGGTTTCTCCGCGCTCCACAAAAGCGGTTTATCTATACGTTTCTTAAACTCCAACTCTACTTTCTGTGCATTTTTTGCAACGACAGGCTGTTTTTTCTCCTCTTTGTAAACAGTCTTACCGGCCGCATCTATTATCTCCGCCGTAACCTTTGCACCCTTTATTTTATCCGGATATTTATTCCCAAGCTCCACATAAAGAGAGAAATCGGCATCCGTATATACGCTGTCCAGATCGGTAACCACCTCGAAATCCCTTATATGCGTCCTGGGACGGGCATAAATATAAACATCCCGCTGTATTCCCGCAAGACGCCAGAAATCCTGATCTTCCAGATAATATCCGTCGGAGAACTTAAATACCTTCACCGATATTTCATTCTCTTTCCCGTATTCCAGCAAAGAGGTAATATCGAATTCCGCAGGAGTTTTGGAGTCCTGCGAATAACCTGCCGGCATACCGTTCACCCAAACGTAAAATGCAGACGCCACGGAACCGAAATGGAGTACCGTTTCACGTCCCTTCCAGTTTGCCGGAACGGTGAAAGTGCGTTTATAGGAGCCTACCGGACTGTTATCGGCCGGAATCAGGGGAGGATTCCTGGGAATACCGTAGCCGCTCCCCACATAAAACGGATAACCGTACCCTTCCATTTCCCAGTTTCCCGGAACTTCCATATCCCCCCAACCCGACAAATCGTATCCTTTTTCCCAGAATCCGTCCGGAGCCTCCGCAACAGTAGGAGAATAACTGAATTTCCATTTCCCGTTAAGGGAACCGTAATATGGAGAAGCTGCCATATCTCCTTTCATTGCAAGCGTCCTTCCCGGATAGGCCAGAAAAGAAGCTGCGGAAGGAAGACGGTTTATATGCAACACATTAAAATTCTCCCAGTCATTATCAGAATGGGGATATTTATCCTTTCTTACCTCTTTTTCAGCTTCTTTCTTAGCCTCTTTCCTCTCTACAGGAGCGCCGCTGTACTGATTCTGGGCATGTGCGAAAAAAACACCTCCCGGAACAAGTAATACGGCACTTACCAATAAAGTTTTGAATTTCAAATTGTTCATACGTTTAAATTAAAAAATCAGTTTAGTTATTAAGTAGCATTTTTATTGTAAGGGCGGACGACCAACCGAAATTAGGACAATTCAGCGTCTCACCCGTAAGCGGATTATAGTTTTCATGTACAGGGCCGTCGGTCAATAGTCCCTGAGCATTAGCTATATATTTTTTAATAAACATATCGGCCTCTTTATCAAAACCGTATTTACGCAATCCGGTTACTCCGAAATAGACCTGGTCTATCCATACCGGCCCCCTCCAATAGCCTCTGGTAGGGCGCAGATCGGGATGACTTATATCGAGCGTACCCAACGGAACGGCAGAGTTGAATTTATCCGTATCGAGCATTTTACCCAGAACGCTCCGGGCCTGCTCCGGGGTTGCCACCCCTGCCCATAACGGAAGCCAGCACTCCGCCCCCATTACTTTTATAAACTCGCCCGACCCCAGGCGGGTATCATAAAAGAAACCGCTCTCTTTATCATACATCCTGGTTTGGATATGTTCTTTCAACGCCTGCGCCTCTTTATCAAGCAGAGCCGCAACATCCTCTTTGCCTAACAGACGGGCCATTCCGGCCAGATAACCTTTTTCGGCGTACAGGAATGAATTAAGGCATATATTCTCCTGGTTCATAGACCATGAACTGTCGGGAGCATTCTTTAACATAACGGCTCCGTCAAAACGGACTCCGTTATCCATTCCGCTCTCCCAGCATGCGGCTATAAGCGAACCGTCGGTAGAACCGTACTCGCAAATACCGTTTCCGTCATTATCCCTGTGGGAATACCACCACCTGTGATATTTATAGAGCTTATCAAACATCTCCGCCACAAACTCTTTATCAGAGGTTGCGTCATATATATTTTTAACGGCCCATGCAGCCAGCGGCGGTTTTGTATCGCGCCAGTTATTTCGGGCTTTATTACGGCTTACGAAATCGGGAATCATACCGTTACCGGCCTGATAGTCGAAAAGGCAGCGCACCTCGTTCTTGGCCTGCTCCGGATTGTACAAAGCATTTGCAGAAGCGTGTTTCCACGAATCCCACGACCATATACCGAAAAACCCGTTATAAGAAGGATAACTTCCGTCATGCAATATATCACCTGCCGGGCTTCTCCAGTTCGAGACCAAAGTAATAAGGGCTTTGGCCGCCACATTGCGGTATCTATTCTCTTCAAGGAAATTGCTCCGGTGCGAGAAAAGAGAATTCAGATAACCGTTCCAGCGCTCTCTGTTCCGTTCAAACACCTTTGAAGCATCGTTCCCGGAAAGAGCGGCCGTTTCTTTCTGCAACTGCTGCGGATCATAAGCGAAAGTCTGCGTAACAAGGGCTTCTTCCTGTCCGCCCGGTTTAAGTATCAATCCGTCTTTTTCAACCACATATATGCTGTCTTTACCTCTGACCTCAACTTTGCCGGCAGTAGGAAAAGAGACGAAAAGCATAGCTTTTTCCCTGTTCTCCGTAATAAGAACGCCGTTACCCTCCCTTTTCAGTTCCGCACTGTTCTCATAAACTCCTCCTTTCCATTTTAAAGAAACCTTTATATCTTCAGAACCGATATTTTTTATAAAAGACCTTATATAAACCGTATTTGCATTATCATAGCATAATTCCGTCCGGAATTCCAGTTTCCTGTCCTTTATAATCTGTTCCAATTTCCCGGGATAATATTTTGCAGTCTGTATATTCCTTGCTACATCATATTTCATCCCGTTTACGGTTATAACCGGCTCGGCCAGTGTTTTCGCAATCCAACCGTAACCGCTCATCATATAAGGGCCTATAAAAGAACCTTGTAACTCGCGTCCCTCATTCTCCGGAAGGGCGTATCCCGTCCATGCTCCGCAATCCGAAAATACAAATCTGTCCCTGTCCCTCCGGCTTTGAGGCACATTTTTAATATTTATAAGATTCCCGAATTCCTCCCTCGTATTTTTAAGAGGCTCTGTATTTTTATATTCGGTATCGTTATTGCAGCATGAGGCCGCTCCGGTAAGGAGCAGGCCCGTCAATGCCGCTTTCATAGAAAAAATATACATATATTTTTAAACTTTTTATTTAGAGAATCCCGGATTTTGTTCCCACCCCGGATTCAGTAAAAACTCGCCGTGCGGAATAGGAATTAAAGTATGTTTCGAAGGTACGAAATTTTTTACTTTATCAGGAACGAGCTCGTTTCCGTTATCATCGATTATCGGGGAAGTATGGTCTTTAATAGCCTGTTCTACTATTCCCCAGCGGATAAGATCATACCAGCGGCTACCTTCCAGAGCCAGTTCGCACGGGCGTTCCACATCCTGAAGATGTTTAAGCACCTGCTCTTTAGTCATGTCAAGAGGCAGAGAAGTAACGTTTACGCGGGAGCGCACCATATTTATATAATTTATAGCCTCAGGAGTTTCACCCCTGTGATTAAGACACTCCGCATACAGCAGCAATATATCGGCATAACGTATAACGGGAATATTAAATGCACTCCAGCTCCAATGCTGGCTTAAAGATTCGTTCCATGTCATGAATTTATGCCAGAATATCTCGTTCTCGCCATGCCAATCCGTGAACTTATCCCCCGCACCGAAATAGAAAGGTCTGGTTTCAGGATCATTAAACAAAATAGTAGAATATATCCTGTCGCTATATCCGCCCTCTATAGTCTTATCGTTTTTCATGGTCTCGAACAGCCATCTGGAAGGATAAGCCTCCTCATAACCCTGCGCATTGGAAGAAGCAAGATGGAGAGCTATACGGTTGAACTCTCTTCTACCTCCGTCATTATTACCGGAAAACTGAACTTCGAATATCGCTTCTTTACTGTTTTTATGCATACCGTCCCATAAATGGGCATAATTATCGAGCAGTCCGAATTTTTTGCTGTCTATTATCTTGAACAGCTCTTTCTCCGCTTTATCTAACTGGTTGCGGAACATATAAAATTTGGCAAGTATTCCCGCTGCCATATATTTGGTAGCGCGGCCGTGCTCATTTTTACCCGCCCAGAATTCAGGCTCCGGAAGATATTGTTGAATTTCAGAAAGTTCTTTCTCTATAAAGGCTATTATAACGCCTTTTTCCGCCTGATCCGGATAGAACTCCTCCTCGGAGCCTTTTATTTCATGCTCGTACAAAGGAAGACGTTCCCCGAAATTTATAAAAAGACGGTAATAATAATAAGCTCTAAGGAAACGGGCCTCCGCTACGGAACGGTTTTTAACTTCCTCGGATACGCCCGGAACATTAGGTATATTATCTATACACTGATTCGAATAACTTATGCCTTTATAAAGCTCGCTCCATTCCCCCATACAACCAGACCAGTCGGATGAGGTATTGGCAAAAATAGCCATACGTGTCCACTCGGCGACATCATGCCTTATCAGCACCTCGTCGCTCCTGTAATTATCCACCAATATGAAACGCTCGAAAGGCGCTCCCCAGTTCATACTCGGCTGAAGACGTGCGTATGCAGCCGTCAGACCTTTTACAATATCCCCCTCGTTCTTCCAGAAATTCGCCGGGGTAAGATAATTAGGATTACTCGTCTCATTCAAAAAACCCGTACAAGAAGATAATCCCATTATTACTGCCAGAAAGGCTATATATATTTTTGATTTCATACGTTAAAAAAATTTTTAAGGCTTACGCCTAAATTATGAAAAAATTTCCAAGCTATTTTATTATCAGAACCCAAATCTAACGCCCACCATATAGGTACGGCTGAGAGGATAAACAGCATAATCCACTCCCATAAATCTGGAACCGCTCGACGAATTATAAGTATCTCCCGTTTTAGGATCGTATCCGGAATAACCCGTTATTGTAAAGAGCCTTGTTCCCGCAACATAAATACGGCAGTTATCTATCTTCAATTTCTTACAGATATTGGAAGGCAGGTTATACCCTATCTGCAGATTATTAAGCGTAAGATAATCTCCTCTCTCTATAAAACGATCCGATGTTTTCGTATTTCCGTTAGGATCTCCCTGTACTGCCCTCGGGATATCAGTATCGGGATTCTCCGGAGTCCATGCGTTAAGGGCGTCTTTACCGTAATTGAATACCTGATCCATACGCTGTAGCTGGAATTTTGTATAATTATATTTCGTTACCCCGAAATTACCGTAGAAGTTAGCGATCAGATCGAATGCTCCGTACGCCAGATTTACGTTAAAGCCCATTACGACTTTAGGAGTACCCGAACCTACATTCACTTTGTCGCTGGAATCCAGCAGACCGTCGTTGTTCTGATCTACGAATCTTATATCACCCGGTTTGGCAGCACCCTGCATAGGAATCCATGTTCCGCTTGCATCCTTATATCCGTGCAGTCTATTCCATTCGTCAACTTCTTCCTGATTCCTGAAAATACCTGCGGTTTTATATACCCAAAGCTCTCCTATCTCTCCTCCTACATAAGCACGGCCCGGGCCGTATTCGGCTATATAACCGGGATCGGCCATCTCTTTAAGTACGCTCCTGAAATGCGAGAGGTTTAATTCAAGGTCGTATCTGAACTTCTTACCTGCGCTGCCGTGATAAATAGCCTGGAACTCGAATCCGGTCGTACGCAATTTACCGTCATTTACTATCAGGGAACCGAATCCCGTACATGCGCTGATATTTTTTTCGGAAAGCATATCCCTGGTATTCTTAATATATGCTTCGGCCGATATTTCCAGTTTGTTTTTCCAGAATCCTAAATCCAAGCCCACATTGCTGTACATGGTAGTCTCCCATTTTATATTTGCAGAAGGGAGGGATGAAATTCCGTATCCCATATTAATAAGATGTCCGTTAAGCGGATAGTTAAGATTATTCGTATTGGATGAAAGTATCGGGATATATTTATAATTACCTATGGACTGGTTACCCAACGCACCGTAGCTTAAACGGAGTTTAAATGTGGAAACAGTCTCCTTTATATTTTTCCAGAACTTTTCATTCGCTATATTCCACCCTAATGAAGCGGAAGGGAAGAATCCCCATTTATTTCCCGATGCGAACCTGGAAGAACCGTCATACCTGGCGGAAATCATAAGCAGATAACGGTAATCGTAATTATATGTCAGACGTCCGAAACCGGATCTGAGGCCGTAACGGTTAAATCCGCCGCCAACCGCAAAACCGGTCTGGCCGTGAGAGAGCCACGGAAGCTCGTTGTTCTCAAACTGTTTTGCAGAACCCGTCTGATCGTCATATCTGCGCTCTTCCTGCGAAACGCCCAGCATGGCACTGAAATTATGTTTTTCTCCGAAAGTCTTATTATAATTGGCGGTAAGTTCCAAAAGGGTTTGTACCGCTTTGCTTCTCTCTTCGTAAAGAGTGGCTATCTTATTAACTTTAAGCGCTCCTACCTGATAAGTAGGGGCAAAGCTCTTATAATGGTAGTAATCCATATTCGCGCCTCCCTGGAATTTAATTACCAGGTCTTTGACAGGCTGATACTGCACATATGCCGAAGCCGCTATATTATTGTTCTTTACTTTCGTATCGATAAGGTTATTAAAAGCTACGGGATTTGCGGCATCCGACATTCCCATACCGGCAATCGCTCCGCCGTATCCGCCTTCATTTTTCTCATCATAAACGGATACCAGAGGCTCTATATTAGTGGTCTGGAACATTCCAGGAAATCCTGTACTTGCCTCAGGGGTAGTCTCCATAAAGCTAACACTTACAGACTCTCCCACTTTGAATTTACCTCTCGTCATATCGGAATTGAGACGGAATCCGTATTTCCGGGAATCGGTACCTACCACTATACCTTTGGTAGATGAATAGAATCCGGAAAACGCCACATTCATAATCTCATTACCGGCAATATAACCTACATCATATTTCTGAGTCATGCCCCTGCGGTAATACGCCCTCTGCCAGTCGGTATCGGCGAATTGCGAAGGATCTCTTTCATATTCCGATATATACTTAGGCCATCTGCTCTTATCAACGCCGGCATTCGTAAGGGCCATTTTCCTTACCCTGATAAATTCTTCCGAATTACAAACCTCCATTCTTTTCGGCAGGTCGTCCATACCTACATAAACAGAAGCGGTAATTTTAGGGGTCTGTTGTCCTCCCCTTTTGGTTTCGATAAGGATAACACCGGCGGCGGCGCGGGAACCGTAAATAGCAGCGGTAGCAGCATCTTTAAGTACCGTCATAGATTTAATATCCTCCGGATTAAGATAGGTAATATCGCCGGGAACGCCGTCTATGATTACAAGAGGGGTGTTACTTGAACCCCATGAGGTAACTCCGCGTACCTGTAGGGTGGGTTGCGAGCCGGGAGCGCCGGAACCGTAATTAACATTAAGTCCGGGAGCCATGCCCTGTAACGCTTCCGCTGTGCCCGAACGGGACATCTGGGCCAGCTTTTCGCCTTGTACCTTCGTTACCGAACCGGAAACATCCGATTTTTTCTGTGTGCCGTAACCGATCACAATGATCTCTTCCAGATTTTCCATATCGGGAACAAGGGTAAAATTAATCGGATTGAAATCTTTTACGATAATATCTTTACTCTTATACCCGATATGGGATATATAAAGTACATCCCCTATATTGGCGGGAAGCTCGAATTTACCATCAAGATCGGTGGCGGAACCTTTATTATTGGTTTTATTCTGTACATATACGCCAACCGCACCTTGGCCTGTTTCGTCTAGAATCGTTCCGTGCACTTTATTGTCCTGGGAAAAAATATGTCCTCCCGGAATAATAAATAAAACTGCAAGGATAAAGCATCTTGAGAAAAGAGTTTTCCCAACCGATTGTATTTTCTTTACCATAGCTTTTAAATAAGTTGTTAAATGTTTGTTACAAAATTGTTATGGTAAAAATATATGCAATGCAAACAGACTGGCTGTTTTTTATATATATCCGGTCTCTACAAAAGAATATTTTTATGATGTTTTATCCCTACAAATGAAACAGTAGTTATATTATAATGAACATATTATGCATTGGCACATCTCTACATTAATGATCGCCGGGAGCTTCATTATATTTTGCCGAGACATTCCTGTAACTTTTCATCGGAGTCGAGTTCCATTTTTTTGCGCAAACGGTAACGGGCCATATCCACGGTTTTGGGCTGTGAAGATATTATGGAAGCGATCTCCTTAGACGACAACCCTATACGCAAAAGGGATGCAAGCCTTTTTTCGTTTCCGGTAAGTTCCGGATATTTTTCGGATAATTTATACACAAAATCGCTGCTAACCTTATCCATAAGTATCTCCATTTCATTATTTCTGGTATTCATCCTGGATATAGTCCTGCTTATGGCGTGCAATTTTTCCAACTTTTCATCCTCCGGGAGCTTATAAGTCTCCCTTATCCGTAATTGTATATTCGTAAGCATCTCCTCCCTCGTTCTCACAAAAAAAGCGGTATTTGTAAGCTCGTCTTTTATATGCTTCAACTCTCTTTCCGCATTTCTGGCTTCCGCCTCCTTTTGTTCCAGTTTAAGGGTAACAAGTTCTTTTTCCCTTAAAGCTATCTCTCTTTCCTGCGATTCAAGGGCATTTCTGGCCTCCAATATCTGTATTTTCCTTTTATGTCTGTAACGGTAGCCAAAATATACGGCTACAAGTGTGATTGTGAAGAATAACAATACTATTATCAATATAGCATATTTCATTTTGACAAGCTGGTATTCCTGTTCTTTATCCCTGATAGACTGTTTGGTATTGTCGAGCCTTTTTTGTAACAAACCTGCTTCATAAATTCTTATCTGTTCGGCCATTTTTTCCCGCTCTATCTCCTCTAATACGCTTTTTAAATAAAGATATGCTTCCTTATATTTTCCTCCGGAAGAATAAACCTCGGTAAAATACCTGTTATTATCCAGGATAAGTTCCCTGGCATTTATCTTCTCGGCATATTCCCTTGCCTGGGATAAAGCCGACAAGGCTCTCTCCATATCTCCCTTATAATAATACTGCATTCCCAGATTATTATAATTTTCCGCCAGCGACCAATTAGCATCGAAACCTTTATTAATCTCTATGGCCTCGTATAACTGTTCTATTTTCAGGGAGGTATTACCGCTTCTGTAAAGGGCGAGGTTATTGAGGTTCCTTACGATCCCTCTCTTATTTCCTGTTTTACGGTTTATTTCCAAAGCTTTATGGAAATTCCGCTCTGCCATCTCATTATCCGGAACATAAATATTAATAAGCCCCAGTGTATTGTAACAGTGAGCTATCATAACACTGTCATTCTGTTGCCGGGATATTTCAAGGGCTTTATTGGCATACTCGAAAGCCCTGTTCAAATCCCTCAGATATATATACAGGCTGCTGAGTTTCGCCATTATCTTTCCGCAAAGCAATTTATTATTGTCGGGACAGTTATTCTTTGCGCTTACAACATATTCGAACCCTGTCACAAAATCTCCGTAATTCACATAAGCATAGCCGTTTACCAGCTCTGCCCTGGCAAGCAGTTCATTATCTCCCCATTTATGAGCGTATGCAATTACTTTATTTGCAAGCGCAATGGCTTTCTGCGGATCTGAATAAGGCAACTCTTCCGCCTGATTAATATATCCGTTAATCTCTTCCTTAATGCCGCCGGACGAAGTACCGGATTTCACCCTGTCCTCCTGTGCATAAAGGCTGTGTCCCGTAAAAACGGACAGCAGGCATAACAGCGATATAATCAAAATATTAAATTTCATCGATTTCCAAATCAGGTAAAAAAAATAAAGATATGTAAAATATTACAGACAATATAAGAAACTGTTTTGAATTTATTAATCTCATTCTTTATCAGTTCTTTTTTTCTCTTGTTCATACGTTTAATCTTTTTTTAAGGTATCCGCCTCAAATTCGCTCTCTGATAAACTTGTTTTAATCATTGCCTCGGGCAGAATTTATGATTAAAAAAGTTCATGTTCGGTTCATCTGCCTACCTTGTTGAACAGGCCCCGCTATTGTCCGCAGTAAGCAACTTAAAATAGCTGAAAAATATCCTTAAAATCATTCCGGTCGTTACTTCCCCACTATAATTTTGTTTTCCAGTAAAACATCCTTAAATTAGTAGCGGACTGCAGAATAATCTCATTCCGGGATTTATTATAATATACACGATTATGTTCGAAGCAATTCTATTAGGATTTATTTCAGGTTCGGCAATACTTATAGGAGCATTCCTGGGGCTTTACCTGAAAATAGGCAACAAAATAACCGCAACCATAATGGCTTTCGGGGCAGGCGTTCTCATATCTGCTTTATCTATCGACCTGATGGTAGAGGCCTTTGAAAAAACGCATAGCGCCGTTATCGTAGGATTAAGCTTTCTTGCGGGAGCAGTAGCGTTCGTAGGAGGCGACTATCTTATTGATAATAACGGAGGACACAGGAGAAAGCATCTGCATGGTATTTCGGAGCAGGGTAAAAAAAACGGAACGGAAAATAATTCGGGCACGGCAATACTGCTGGGAACTTTTCTCGACGGAATACCGGAATCGTTTGTCGTAGGGGCGTCTGTCATCAGCGGAGGATCTGCCGGAATCGTTTTTGTCACGGCGGTATTTTTAAGCAATCTTCCTGAAGGCATGTCCGGCACTTTGGGTATGAAAACGGCCGGCATGTCGAATAAAAGGATAATAGCATTATGGACGACTACTCTTGTCGTTACCGTTATCGCTTCTATTTGCGGTTATACCTTTTTAGGGAATGTTCCGGAGAGTTTCCATGCAGCTACAATGGCATTTGCATCAGGAGCTATATTGGCTATGCTTTGCGATACCATGATCCCGGAGGCTTTCAGATACGGGGGAAGATTAGTCGCACTGGTTACCGTGGTAGGTTTTATGATGGCTTTTTTTCTCAGCAAACTGTTCTGACGGCGTATGGAGTTTACAAATGCCGTACAGCACACAAAAGAAAAGGATGCCTGATTTCGGCATCCTCTTCCTGCTACACAATTTATATGATAGTCATAAAGTCGGAAATCCTTTCTGATAAACGTTCCCTGATTTAAATCTTCCGTCATATTATAATCAGCCGTTTATTTCATTTTCAAGAAAGTAATTCATACACTTTCATGCCCGTTGTTTCATTTTTATTTATAAGTATGCATTATGATTAATTATAACAATCATAAGAGTAATTTTGTTGAAAAAACTGTCTAAAAGACGGGAAAATCCGACAACATTTTGTTTGAGTTTTATACTTTTCTATTTTTGTACAAAACATATCTATATGGAATATAGTCTAAGAACAAAGTTGAACGGAAATATAGCAATGAAGCTATGCCGTCACAAAGATGAAATTCTGATGCAGAATAAGAATCTTTATAAATTTATATGGGTACAGGAAGGAAGTTTGACAATAGAGGTGGATCATGTAATCATGCACATGGAAAAAGACGAGATTATCCCGCTGACACCGTTACACCACACTGAAATAAAAAGTGCCGATGGAAAATATCTCAGCTTGTTGTTCGATAGTAATTTCTATTGCATATACGGACATGACAACGAGGTCTCGTGCAACGGTATCCTGTTCAACGGATCATCCGATATTATGATTTTGAAACTTTCGCCTGCGCAATCAGGAGCCTTACACAGCATATCGGATATTTTTATAGGCGAATGCGGTATCAGGGACGATCTGCAGGAAGAGATGCTGCGAATTATTCTGAAACGGTTTATCATCACATGTACCCGCATTGCCAGGGAAAAATTTTCCGTGACCGGGGAAAAAGCAAAGAGCTTCGATATTGTACGAAGGTTTTATGTTCTGGTTGATAATTATTTTAAAGAAAAAAAACAGGTCAGGGATTATGCTGAAATGTTGTACCGCTCACCTAAAACACTCTCCAACCTTTTCTCCGGATACAACTTTCCCTCCCCTTTGCAGATTATACACGGCCGGATTGAAACAGAAGCCAAACGTTTATTGTTATATACAAATAAAAGCGCAAAAGAAATAGGTAATATACTGGGATTTGAAGACCTGGCTGCTTTCAGCCGTTTTTTTAAAAAAATGACGAAAGAGAGCATATCCGAATACCGGAAAAGAGAAAAAAGGGAATAATTGCCAATTTGTCCGGAGAAATGGCCATTTATTACACGGAAAGAAACGGTGATATTTGTATTATGAAACTAAACCATAAAATTCATATTACAATGAAAGCAAAAGTATCTTCTTTATTTATTCAATTCCTGAACATAGCGGCTTCCGCACAGAAGCTGGGAATTAATTTAATCCGTATTTCCATCCTTATAATCTTCTTATGGATAGGCGGACTGAAATTCTGGAACTATGAAGCGGAAGGCATAGTGCCTTTTGTAGCCAACAGTCCTTTTATGAGCTTTTTTTACACTAACAGCGCTCCGGACTACAAAGAGTATAAACTAAAAGAGGGAGAGTTTAACCAGGTGAAACATCAATGGCATGAAGAAAACAATACATACGGCTTTTCAAAAGGACTAGGTACGCTAATAATGGTAATAGGAGTATTGACATTCCTCGGCATCTTCTATCCCAGGATAGGAATGGCGGGAACGATACTGGCTATCATAATGACAATAGGTACACTCTCTTTCCTGGTCACTACGCCGGAAGTATGGGTATCCGACCTGGGGAGCGGAGAACACGGCTTTCCTTTATTGAGCGGAGCCGGACGACTGGTGATAAAAGACACGGCGATTCTGGCCGGAGCCATAGTTGTGCTTTCCGATTGCGCTAAGAGAATATTGAGCCAATTAAAAAATAAACGGACATGAAAAAGTATGACGCCATTATTATCGGTTTCGGCAAGGGAGGCAAAACCCTTGCCGCAGAACTGGCTAAACATAACCGGAAAGTAGCGGTTATAGAACGTTCCGGCAAAATGTACGGAGGTACATGTATCAATATCGGATGTATTCCCACCAAAACGCTTGTACACCAGGCTAAAATAGCTTCGGCAATGAAGAATGCCTCTTTTGAAGAAAAGGCGGAGTTTTACAGAAAGGCTATATCCGTAAAAGATGCCGTAACAGGAGATCTTAGAGAGAAGAATTATCACAATCTTGCGGACAATCCCAATATAACCGTATACACCGGTACAGGCTCTTTCGAATCGGGCAACGTAGTTAAGGTACAAACTCCCTCAGAAATTATCCGGTTGAAATCGGAGAGCATATTTATCAATACGGGGGCAAAAACCGTAATTCCCGCGATAGAGGGAATAGAGGGAAATCCTTATGTCTATACCAGTACTTCGATCATGGAACTTTCGGAGCTTCCTCGTAACCTGATAATTATCGGGGGCGGATATATAGGATTGGAATTCGCATCCATGTTCGCCTCTTTCGGTTCTGCGGTAACGGTGCTTGAAAGCTATCCCGGGCTTATACCCCGCGAGGATCGCGATATTGCCTTTAGTGTACAAGAAACCCTGGAGAAAAAAGGAATAATTTTCCGCATGAACGCGCATGTTTTATCGGTAAAACCGACAAAGCAGGGAGCTTCTGTCTCCTTTTCGGATTTGCAGACCGGGAAGCTGTACGATCTCCGAGCCGATGCCGTATTGTTAGCCACGGGACGTAAACCATATACGGAAGAACTTAATATTGAAGCTGCCGGAGTAAAAACAGACGAACGCGGGGCCATTATAACGGACAAGTATCTCAGAACTTCCAACCCTGATATACGGGCAATAGGAGATGTGAAAGGAGGTCTGCAGTTCACCTATATCTCACTGGACGATTACCGCATTATACGGGAAGATCTGTTCGGAGAAAAAAGCCGGAATGTCAATGACCGGGAGCCTGTCGGCTATTCGGTTTTCATCGATCCTCCGTTATCCAGAATCGGGATTAATGAAGAAGACGCACGCAAACAGAACCTGGACGTTATTATAAAGAAGATCTCCGTATCGGCAATCCCCAGAGCTAAGACACTGGGAGAACAGGACGGATTATTAAAAGCCGTAATAGATAAAAATACGGAAAAAATACTGGGTTGTACATTATTTGCCCCAGAATCAAGTGAAGTTATAAATTCCGTTGCCATAGCTATGAAAGCAGGATTACACTATACATTTCTGCGGGATTTCATTTTTACGCATCCCAGCATGAGCGAAGCGTTGAACGATTTGTTTTTATAAAAGAGGGACGCAACTAAGAAAAAGAGAAGACCGCCTCTATATAGGGACGGCCTTCTCTTTATATATATCTGTCGCAGACTTTAAGAAACTACTCTCTAGGCCCGCGTTTTCCGGCTCCGCCGCCGCCTCTGCGCCTGTCGCGCGGACCTCTGCCGCCGCCTCTGCGGTCATTTCTGCCGCCGTGAGAATTTGCTCCGGATCCGCCGCTGTTGGCCGCTACGCCCGCATTAGGAGTAAGGTCCCTTTTACCGTAAACCTCGCCGTTGCAAACCCATACCTTTATACCCAGTACGCCTACTTTGGTAGTAGCCTCCGCCAATGCGTAGTCTATATCAGCACGGAAAGTATGGAGAGGAGTTCTTCCCTCTTTATAAAGTTCTGAACGAGCCATCTCCGCACCGCCCAGCCTTCCGCTGATAAGAACTTTGATGCCTTCGGCTCCCATTCTCATTGTGGTAGCTATAGCCATTTTAATGGCCCTGCGATAGGATACGCGGCCCTCAACCTGCCTTGCAATATTATTGGCAATGATATTGGCGTCAATCTCAGGACGTTTTACCTCAAAGATATTAATCTGAACCTCTTTGTTGGAAATTTTCTTTAACTCTTCTTTAAGTTTATCTACTTCCTGTCCGCCTTTACCTATAATAACGCCCGGCCTCGCGGTATGAATTGTAACCGTAATAAGTTTTAGCGTTCTCTCAATAACTATTTTCGAAAGACTTGCTTTGGCCAAACGGGTATTCAAATATTCGCGTATCTTAGTATCTTCTAAAATCTTGGCAGAATAATCTGTTCCGCCGTACCAGTTAGAGTCCCAGCCACGGATGATACCAAGTCTGTTGCTTATCGGATTAGTTTTTTGTCCCATATTATTTCTCCTCTGATTTTACGGCTTTTTTATCCAAAATAATAGTTACATGATTAGAGCGTTTGCGTATTCTTGCGGCTCTACCCTGCGGAGCGGTTCTTATTCTCTTGAGAGAACGCCCCTGTCCCACCATTATAGTAGATACTATCACGTTTCCATTCTCTAACTCTTTTCTGTCGGCGTCATTTTTAGACTCCCAGTTTGCAATAGCAGACCTGAGAAGTTTTTCCAAACGGACAGAAGCCTCTTTCTTTGAATATTTAAGAATATCCAAAGCGCGATTAACCTCAACACCCCTTATAATATCCGCAACCAGGCGCATTTTACGGGGAGAGGTAGGAACATCATTCAGCTTAGCTATAGCTGTTTGTTTCTTTATCTCTTTTTGCCTTTCGGCCATTATTTTTTTACGAGCTCCCATTTTACTGTAATCTGTGTTTCATTAAATTATTTACGATTACCCGAGTGACCCTTGAAGGTTCTTGTCGGTGCAAATTCTCCGAGCTTGTGACCTACCATATTTTCAGTAACATAAACAGGAATAAACTTATTTCCGTTATGAACAGCTATAGTGTGACCTACAAAATCCGGTGAAATCATACTGGCTCTCGACCAGGTTTTAACTACATCTTTCTTACCAGATTCATTCATGGCAAGAATCTTTTTCTCTAGGCTGCCTTGAATATAAGGCCCTTTTTTTATTGAACGACTCATAATACTCTATTCAGTTTAATTCCGTTATTTCTTTCTTCTTTCGATAATAAACTTCTTAGATGTCTTCTTAGGGTTCCTTGTTTTGTAGCCCTTAGCCGGTAAACCTTTCCTTGAACGCGGATGTCCTCCTGAAGCGCGGCCTTCGCCACCTCCCATAGGGTGATCGACAGGGTTCATAACAACACCTCTTACGCGAGGTCTTCTGCCTAACCAACGTTTACGTCCGGCTTTACCGTGTGACTCTAAGCTGTGATCCGGGTTGGATACCACTCCTATTGTAGCCCGGCATGTAACCAGCACCATTCTAGTTTCGCCCGAAGGCAATCTCAAAATAGCATGTTTACCTTCCCTTGCGGTAAGCTGCGCATAGCATCCGGCACTACGTGCCATAGATGCACCGCGTCCAGGTACAAGTTCGATATTGTGTACATCCGTTCCCAGCGGAATCTCCGATAGAGGAAGAGTGTTCCCGAGTTCCGGAGCTACTCCCGAACCCGAAGCTATTACCTGGCCTACTTTAATGCCTTTGGGAGCGATAATATAACGCTTCTCTCCGTCTGCATAAACCACAAGTGCAATTCTTGCGCTGCGGTTTGGATCATACTCTATAGTTTTAACGGTAGCGGTATAATTGTCTTTATTCCTTAAAAAATCAATTATACGATACATCCTTTTATGTCCGCCACCAATATAACGCATTGTCA
Source organism: uncultured Muribaculaceae bacterium (assembly GCA_964449975.1). GTDB lineage: Bacteria > Bacteroidota > Bacteroidia > Bacteroidales > UBA932 > Egerieousia. The sequence goes on along the minus strand of CAYVED010000006.1, from coordinate 2,756 downwards.
TTTTACCCGAATTATTACGTCCTCCGGTCTTTTTCAGCGGAGTTAATAACGATTTTTCGGGAACACTGCAAGTAATCTCATCAAAAGCGCTGATTACTTTATTTCTCTGACCGGGTGTTACCGGTTTAAATTTGCGTACTGCCATCTCTTAAATGTTGCTGTAGAAATCAATCTTATCTTCACCGGCCAGAGTTACAAACGCTTTTTTGTAATGGTTTGCGCGGCCTGACAATAAACCCGCTTTCGTAAAACGGCTCTTTTTCTTTCCGTGGTAATTAACCGTATTCACATCTTTTACGGTAACACCATACATCTGCTCAACCGCAACCTTAATCTGTATCTTGTTGGCATTGCGATCAACTATAAAACCGTAACGATTCAACTTCTCGCCCTGAATCGTCATTTTCTCTGTTACTAAAGGCTTAATTAAAATTTCCATCGTTCTCGGTTTTTAACGTCCATTTTGCACCTGGAACATATCCTGTACACCATCGATGAATACAACACTATATGCTCGCATAATCTCATAAGTGTTTATCTCGTTTATGGTAATTACTCTTACGTTTTCAAGGTTACGTGACGATAAGTAAATATTATTTGAATTCTCAGGAAGAACCACCAAAACTTTCCTGCTGTTCACTTTAAGATTATTGATAATCTGAATCAACTCTTTGGTTTTAGGAGTCTCCATTGTAAACGGCTCAACTACTGTAATAGCCTGCTCTTTGGCTTTATACGCCAAAGCGGAAAAACGCGCCAGCCTTTTAAGTTTTTTATTTAATTTAAAACTGTAATCCCTCGGCTGAGGCCCGAATACTCTGCCTCCTCCCACGAAGATATTCGATTTTATGCTGCCGTGACGAGCTCCGCCCGAACCTTTCTGCCTTACTATCTTTTTGGTGCTATAGGCAACTTCCCATCTCTCTTTCGTTTTGTGGGTTCCCTGACGCTGATTGGCAAGGTATTGCTTAACATCGAGATAAATAGCGTGATCGTTTGGCTCAATGCCGAATATGGCATCGTTCAAAGTCACTTTCTTACCTGACTCTGTTCCGTCGATTTTTAATACTGATAATTCCATAGACGCTTATTCCTCCACAATTACATAAGAACCTTTAGCACCCGGAATGGAACCTTTCACAAGGATAAGATTGTTTTCAGGGATAACTTTAATAACTTTCAGGTTCAGGATTTTAACTTTGTCACCACCCATACGGCCGGCAAGCCTTTTACCTTTAAATACTCTCGAAGGCCAAGATGAAGCACCCATTGAACCGGGAGCACGAAGTCTGTTGTGCTGACCGTGGGTCTGACCGCCAACTCCACTGAAGCCATGGCGTTTAACTACACCCTGAAAACCTTTACCTTTTGATATACCGGTAACATCTACCCATGTATCTTCACCCTCGATAGCGAAGAAATCAACCACGGTAATCGTATCGCCTAACTGCAAATCCTTACCGTAGTCGTTGGGAAACTCTACCAATTTGCGTTTAGGAGTGGTATTTGCCTTTTTAAAGTGACCCATAAGCGGGGCGCTGGTGTGTTTTTCTTTTTTCTCGTCATAGGCAAGTTGTACAGCGGCATAACCATCTTTTTCTTCTGTACGAATCTGCGTAACAACACACGGACCAGCCTCAATAACGGTGCATGGTATATTCTTCCCATCGGCACCGAAAACGGAAGTCATTCCGATTTTTTTTCCAATTAATCCAGGCATTGGTTTTTAATTAGTTGTTTAATTTAACACAAACTGCATAGCCAGCCTTTCATGCCTTAATCAGCACTAAGAATCAACTGGTTACAGCTCCACGCATATTTTGCGGGGCTGCAAATATACCACTAATTATTTAATATGCAAAATTTTATCTGAAAAAAGAAAGCACACGGTATTAAGAATCCCAAACCTTCGTAGAGGATGTGTACAGACATAAAATTACAGTATAGTCGTAACCGTTACGGCCGGAGCGACATTAAATCTCAACAATCACCACTCCGTATTCAGCTTTTTCCCCATAAGCCGCAATTGCGCTCTTACCACTTAACATGCTTACATACAACACATCGTCGGGATTTAGCTTTTCGACCTCCTCCTGCGTTGCTATTTTTTTATTAATAACAAAAAGAGGTTTCTTATTATTATCTTTATCTAAAAATTCCGCTTTCTTTTTTAAGAGCATTTTCATCGCAGGGCTTAAAGTGGTGTCTGTTTGTGTTATTTTCCGGTCGACTTTTTGTTCGGCAGCCTGCTTATCGCTCTTACCGGTATTACCGGCACAAGAAAAAATACTTATCGAGAGGATAAATAAAAAGACAGTTTTCAGTTTCATAATTAGTAATTTAGATTAATTATTCAGGATTAATTCTCTATTATATAATTTTTTTATTTCATCATTTAATACCGGATTACCACAAAGAATAACTTTATCTTTTTTCGTCAGAAATGTATTCAAAATAGTATTAGCCGGCAAATTGATATTTAATGATTTAAATTTATCGTCT
>CAYVED010000006.1:0-244 GCA_964449975.1 uncultured Muribaculaceae bacterium | reverse complement strand
GTTCGTATAACTCAACAATATCTTTTATCGTATATACATCATTACTATTTACAATTACAGGTACGGATGATGATAAATATTTTGCCGCATATTGATTCAACGGTATCAACTTATTGAATCCGCATTTTGACAAGAGGATATAAATAAAAAACATAAAACCGATATATACAAATTACTTCGTTTCATTTTGCTTAACATATATTAGTTGAAGGTATGGGTGAAGAAGAAATAACAGGGATGAATC
>CAYVED010000005.1:0-73079 GCA_964449975.1 uncultured Muribaculaceae bacterium | reverse complement strand
ATGACAGCAGGTGGATAATGCCTCTCCCGCATTCGGTTATAACGTTTAATCCCGGAATACCTCAATATAAGAGATAGTAAATTAATAATTTCCGGAAAAGAATGTTTTTCAGGGAATTTGCGAAATGAACATAGCATAGCGAACAGACTGTAAAAGGATTCGTTATGCTATGTTTTGTTTCCGCTTTTCCGGAGCATGAAACGTCGCCGGGAGGCTACACCAGTTCCGCGAATATCTCAGCAACGGTTTCGGGTTTACGTATCATGTTGCATATCTGTCCTATTTCCAGTTCTCCCTGGGAAAGATCGCCTTCAAAGATTCCCTTTTTTGCCCGTCCTTTTCCCAGAAAAGCCGTCAGCTCCTCTTTTGTGGCTCCGGCCTCTTCCATTTCCTGAACTTTAGAGGTAAAATCTCCTGGAGCCAGACGGGTTGGCGAGAGTTTTTTAAGCAGTAGTCTGGTAGCTCCTTCCGGAAGACCCTGGCAATGTTTTTTAAAATTTTCGTGAGCGGAGCTTTCCGTGCATAAAGCAAAACGGGTTCCTATTTGCACTCCTTCCGCACCCAGAGCCTCGGCTGCTCTGATCTGGCATTTAAGACCTATTCCTCCTGCGGCAATTAACGGTAACGAAGTCGCTTCCCGTACCGCAGGTATGAGGCAGAAAGTTGCTGTTTCCTCCCGTCCGTTGTGTCCGCCTGCTTCAAATCCTTCGGCAACGATGGCATCTACACCGGCTTCTTCACATTTTTTTGCAAATATGCTGCTCGATACGACATGGCATACGGTCATGCCGCGCTCTTTCATAAACGGGGTCCATTTTTTAGGGCTTCCGGCAGACGTGAAAACAATTTTTACACCTTCTTCCGCCAGGATATTCATGAGATCGTCTATCTGCGGATACATAAGAGGCACGTTTACGCCGAACGGCAGATGCGGAGCATTTACCGGGGCAGGAAGATCTCCTGCGTTGTACGGGATTCCTACTGATCCGTCGGGATTAATAGTTAAGGCGGTACGGCATGCGCGGATATGATGGCGGAGATTATCGGGATGCATGCTTCCCGCTCCTATCAGCCCCAGGCCGCCGCATTTGCTTACTGCCGAAGCAAGCCTCCACCCGCTGCACCATACCATTCCTCCCGATATTATCGGGTATTTTATTCCGAATAGTTTTGTTATCCTGTTTTCCATGTGATTGCGTGTTTATTTAATTGTATTTTTTTTCTTGTTTTTAATAAATAAAACAACCAATCCGCCTAAAAGTAAAAGAATTAATATTCCTGATGCAATGCGTGAATATGCAGCTCCTTTTGTGAAACTTTCGGGGTTAAATCTGAACACAATATCATAATCTCCGGCGGGAAGTTGAACGCCGCGCAGGATCCAGTTTGCCCGGAATATCTCCAGCGGAATTCCGCCCGTCTGCGGAATGTTATCCCCTTTTATTATTCCCGCAGGATACAGCGTTGCCTGCCATCCCGGGCTGTAATATACTTCACTAAAGAGAGTTGTACGTGGAACGGTACTGTTGTATCTATATATAAGCCTGTTCGGAGCGTAAGATATAAGGGATACGGATGCGGTGGAGTCTCCCGCTGTTGCGGTAGATGCAGTTCCGACATAAGCCTTTCCCAGCGGTGTTCCTTCCAGGAACTCCTGTGAAACCACAGCCTGCCTCGAAGGATCTGCGGTTTGTAATTCGGCCATTTCTTCATCCGCACCGGAAACAGGAATGATTTCGTTTACAAACCAGGCGTTTCCGAGAGCGAACTTGTTTATCAGAGGCGGAATGTCTTTATTTATTATGATGTATCTTGTATTCAGCATGCTTAATACGGGGTGGTATGTAAGAGCTTCCTGTGCCTGTTCGATACTCTGTGCCCCTCCGAGTTCCCTGGATATTGCCATCATCTCCGCCGATATATTCCTGTCTATAAGATCCTGATAACGTTGTATCTTGGCCGCGCTATAACCTCCTATGGTTTTATGATGGTAGCTTACGTAAGCATCGTTAAAAGTGTCTACGCTTAAATCCAGTACCCTGTAATCGGGATCTTTATCTTCTAAAATAATATTATCTACCGGGCGCAGATTAAAGGCGTTTTTAAACTCCCTTTCAGTAACGAAATGAGAATCATTCAAATATCTTTTATCTACCGGCCACAGGTCGGCAAGTATCAAAGCTATGAGCGCAAAGACGGCGTATTGTTTTTTTATCTTATTATTATAAGCGAACCATAAAACCCCGGCTGCCAGCAGGATAAATATTGCGGAACGGAAAGCGTCCGAGCGCAGCAAACCCATTCTGTCCTCGATAAGAGGATTTATAAGTGCCTCCGGTATCCGGCTATCGTTGTTTGATATAAAATCTCCTGCAAGAGAGGGTATTAACGCAAAAATAAGGGAGAATCCGGCCGTAAGTCCCAAAGCCCAGTAAAATCCTTTCGCTACCCTTTTCTTATCTTGTTGTTCTCCGGGAAGAGAACTTTTATTACTCTTTTGAATCTGTGCGGCTCCCTCTTTTCCGGACAGCAGTTTATTTACTGTAAGTACGGCCATTACGGGAATAAGAATCTGAAGTATGACCAGAATCATCGACACGGTGCGGAACTTGTTGTACATGGGAGCCCAGTTAAAGAAAAATTCGGATGCCGGCATAAAATGATAGCCCCAGCCCAACATGAGCGCCAGCAGGGATATGCTTCCTATCCACCATTTAATACCTCCTTTAAGAATAAAAAATCCCAGGACGAACAGGAATATGCTTACCGCTCCCATATACATAGGGCCGGCGGTAAAAGGCTGATGACCCCAGTATAGCGGAAGTTGTTTTATAACTTGTTCGGCTCCGGCATATCCTCCTTGTTTAAGGGCTTTGTATGTCCGGGAATCTTTGTCCAGCGATCCGGCCGAAGCTCCTCCGTAAAAATCGGGGATTAAAAGATTGGCGGTCTCGGTTATTCCGTACGACCAGCGTGTTGCATATTCCAGATCCAGACCTTTACGGGTTTTTTCCCCTGGGAGGACGGTTTTCCCGTCTATTTCGGTTGAAAGTTCCGAACCTCCGCGCATTGTATGTTGTGCATATTCGTAAGTAGGCCACAGATGATTTATATTTGTTGCTATGCCTATAAGTCCGGCTACAAAAAGTATCGCCGAAGTGCGTGCGAATTTAGGCAGGGCTTTCTCTTTTATTGCGGAACAAAGCTGCCAGATACCGTATCCCAGTATTATAATGGCCAGATAATATGTAATTTGCGGATGATTTGCCTTTATCTGAAAACTTAAAGCAAAAGCGAAAAGTATTCCTCCCGGCAAAGCGGATTTGCGGTAAGCGTAAACTATTGCAGCCAATACCCACGGCATAAATGCTATGGCTACCATTTTGGAGTTGTGTCCTACCTGTATTATCTGCATATTGTATGAACAGAAGCTTAATGCTACGGCCCCCATAAAAGCGATCCAGATGTTGACCCCGAATGCAAGGAAAAGCAGAAATCCTCCTATAAGGCTTATAAGGAGGTAGCTTGCCGGGCGTTCTCCGGTAAACAGGAATTTATAAATAGGGTCTGTGTAGTCTCCTTCATAAATTACCGAGATGCTTGTTGCCGGCATTCCCCCGAACATTGAATTCGTCCACAAGGTTTTTTCTCCGGGATGCGCGTCATTATACGTTACTATCTCATTCGCCATTCCCTGCCAACTGGAAATATCGCTCTGATTAACCACCTTCCCCTGAAAAACCTGCGGCGAGTAACCATAAGCTATAAATATGAAAGCGATTATGGCTATAGCCGTATTTAATACTTTGCTTCTGATATTTTTATTCATTTTAATATCTGGTATTTTATTAATAATTACAAATCATTCAGCAGCCCGGCAAGTTTTTCCGTGAGGGCGATGCGGGAGTATTTCAATGCTTTAGGATTAATTACGTTATATCCCGGTTTTACATGTGCGGACTCTTTCCCGGTTGAGGCATCTCCTTCCGGAAGAGAAAGGCTTCTCTTAAATCTTCCGTATAATATATCTATCTCTCTGCGTATTCCCTCTTTATCCCCAAAATCCGTAATGGTTCCGCTTCCGGTTTCTTTCAGAGCTGCTGCCAGGTCGCCGTCTGTCGGACCGAAAGCGAGAATCTGTTTCCCCGATGCCAGATATTCGAAGAATTTTCCGGTAAGGATACCGGCCGCTTCCGGCTCTTTTCTCAAAGGCAGCAACAGTACCGAACTTTCCTGTTGCCGGCAGATGGCCTCGTTATGTGTTACATACCCCATGTTTACCAGGTTTTTTCCGAGACCGGCATTTTCGATTCCGTTAAGAACGGTATTGTCCGCCTGTCCCATAAGCCTTATTAGGAGAGCATTGCGGAAATCTTCTTCCTGCGACGCTTTATCTCCCAATACCTCCCAAAGATAATCAGGATTGCCGTTATCCACAAAAATACCGGTATGGGTAAGTATAAACTTCTTCTCCCGTAGAGACTCCGTCCTCTCACGTAATTCCATTTTGCCGGAATAAGCCGCAAAATCTTCGGGATCGAAACCGTTGGTAATTATTTCGACAGGTACGGATGTTCTTGCCGCAAAATCTTTTTGCATTTGCCGGGATACTACTATTATTTTATCTGCGTTATCCAGTACGCTTTGTTCCAGTTTCCTATGTTTGTAGAGGGCATATCGGCTTAGTTTCAGATGCTTGAAATAGAATATTTCCGTCCAGGGATCCCTGAAATCGGCAATCCATTTAATACCGGCAGATTTTGCAACCTTTTTTGCTATCAAATGCATAGAGTGGGGCGGTCCGGTACTCACGATAGCATCTACCGGATTATTCCGGAGATATTTTTTCAGAAACTTCACCGACGGCCGTATCCACAGGAACCGCGGATCGGGAATAAAAAAATTCCCCCGCAGAAAAAGAGCAAAGCGGTGTTTTAATGAATTGTCGGAAGAACCTATGAGATTGGCTTTTATAGATGAAGCTGAAACTTCTGCAGAGTTATTTTTTCCGGAGGAAGAGAGCTTCCTTTTACAGAAAAGGGTTTTGTATATTCCGTAAGGCTCCAGGATTTTTGTTTTAATGACCTGCGTTTCTGGCGCTACATCATTTAACAGCGCCGTATCCGTTGCGTTTGCTTCCGGATTCTCAGGGGTATAAATCACAGGTTCCCATCCGTATTCCGGAAGATATTTGGCGAATTTAAGCCACCGCTGTACTCCGGAACCTCCGCTTGGGGGCCAATAGTAGGTTATGATAAGTACCTTTTTCAAAATCTTTACATTTAGTAATGCAAAGATATTAAATTTACTTATATAGATATTTATGTAATGCGGCGGCGACTTCCCTGTGTATAGACATAAAGTTATTATCGCGCCTTCCGCTGCACCCGTTGGTCATTATTACAAAGCCGAATTTACGATCTTTATCCCAGAACATTGCTGTATATACTCCGTAAGCGCTTCCCGTATGACCTGTCATAGTGTATCCGGGCAGCAGTTGATCCGATATTCTTATCGCGAATCCGTATGCATCGCCTTCATCGGTAGGATATATTATCTTCGTCTGCATCAGTTCCGCACTGTGGCGGCTGATTATCCGGACGGTGTCGGAGGTTCCGGCTTTTACTGCTTTTCCCAGGTTCATGTGCATTATCATAACTTCGGCAAGGTCTTCGGCGGATATTTTCAAACCTCCCGTAGGCGAGAATACCGGAGTGGAATATCCGAATTTGTAATTTTCTATCTCTTTTGTCCGGTTTGCATAGGCGGCGGGAGAATGTTTGAACGTGCCGTCCGGCTGGTATTCGTATATTTTTACGAATCTGGTGGAATCGAGGTCAGCCACATTATAACCGCCGTAAACTCCAAGGGGGGTAAGGATATGTTTTACAATATATTTGTCGAATCTTTCCCCGCTTACCTTTTCCAGTATTGTCCCCAACGTGTTATAACCCAGATTACAATAGTCGTATTTTGTACCCGGTTCGTAGTTATTATATGCTTTCCCCCATGTCGCTGAAGAATCTGGATTTATTACGTTAAGATTAAAATATCCTTCCGAATCGTTAAGGCTGGAACTGTGTGAAAGGAGCATTCTTATAGTTACGGGAATATCCGGATATGCCGGATTCCTTACGGGAAAGCCGAGATAATCCGAAACATCCCCCTCCAGATCTATTTTTCCATGTTCTACCATTTGCATTATAGCTGTTGCCGTAAAGGATTTTGAAATAGAGGCGATACGGAAAATATCTCCGTTTTTAAGCTCTGCCTTATTCTCAAGATCTTTGTATCCGAAAGATTTATCATATACTATTTTACCGTTTTCAACCGCAACTACAGCCAGGCCTGCGGCTTTGTTCTTTTCCATTACGGAATATAACTCTTTTTCCAGTAGCTCTTGTTTTGAGGATTGCGCACATGAAAATATGCCCAGCGCAATGGACGCGGCTAAAATATAGCCTGAAATGTGTTTAAGTTTCATATTATCATAATTTATTTTTCGGTTTTGCACCGTAAAGATAATCAAAAAAGAAAATATTTATATCGAAAATGAGTTTGGCCTGGCGGTATGACGGAATATCGGCTTTTTTTTCTACTTTTGTAAGCTATGAACGAGAAGAAGAAAATAGTCGAAACACCTCTTATGAAGCAGTATTTCGAGGTGAAAAGACAGCATCCCGATGCTTTGCTTTTATTCAGGGTGGGGGATTTCTATGAGACGTTCGGGGATGATGCGGTTATTGCCAGCAAAGTACTGGGGATCGTTCTTACGAAACGGGCCAACGGTTCCGCCCAGCATGTGGAACTTGCCGGATTTCCTCATCATTCGATAGAGACATATCTTCCGAAACTCGTAAGAAGCGGATATAAGGTTGCCGTATGCGATCAGCTTGAAGATCCCAAGCTCACCAAGAAAATAGTTAAACGCGGAGTTACCGAACTCGTTACGCCGGGAATAGCCTATAACGAGCAACTGCTGGAGCAAAAGGAGAATAATTATCTTTGTTCGGTATATTTTTATCAGGATAAGGGAGGAATAGCTTTTCTGGATATATCTACCGGAACGTTTAAAATTGCGGAAGGGCCGCTGGAGTATATAGAGGTACTGCTTTCTAATTTTACTCCTAAAGAAGTAGTGGTACAAAAAGGGTATCAGGCGGGATTCCGCGAACGTTTCGGGGATAATTATTATCTGTCGGTAATGGATGAATGGGCTTTCGTACCTGAAGCATGTAATGATAAACTTAAAAAGCAGTTCGGCCTACACTCTCTTAAAGGGTTTGGTATAGAAGGACTTATATTGGGAGTTGCGGCAGCGGGGGCTATATTGTTTTATCTGGAGCAGAACCATAATACAGGGGTAGCTCATCTTTGCTCTATTTCCAGGATAGATAAAGGGAGTTTCGTGTGGATGGACAGGTTTACCGTAAGGAACCTCGAACTCTTTTCTTCGTCGGGAGGCGACGGGGTATCTTTGCTGGATGTAATCGATAAATGCTCTTCTCCTTTAGGTGCCAGGATGTTAAGGAATTGGCTGGCTATGCCGGTAAAAGAATTAACGGAGATAGAGGGAAGGCACAAAGTTGTGGAGTATTTTGTGGATAACCCTTTGGATAGAAACGAGATACAGGAAAAGATAGGAAATGTCGGAGACCTTGAAAGAATAACATCAAGGGCCGCCGCCGGTAAAATAATGCCCAGAGAGATAATGCAGTTAAAGAGGGGATTGGGGCAGATGGAGGCGGTCAAAGAGATAGGAATGAGGGCGGCCCCGGATCATGCAGCAGAACTTTCTCTTCTCGAAGACCTTTATGCCGAGATAGATGCGAAAATGACAGCAGAACCGGCTGCCGCTTTCGGGAAAGGGGATATTATCGCCGGAGGGGTCGATCAGGAGCTGGATCAACTGCGTGAGATCGCACGGCACGGCAAGGATTATTTGCTGCATGTACAGCAACGGGAAAGCGATAGAACGGGAATACCTTCTTTGAAGATAAGCTATAATAATGTGTTCGGATATTATCTGGAAGTCAGAAACGCCCATAAAGATAAAGTTCCCAGGGATTGGATAAGGAAACAAACTCTGGTAAATGCGGAGCGATATATCACACAGGAACTTAAAGAGTATGAAGAGAAAATACTTGGAGCGGAGGACAGGATACTTCAATTAGAGCAGAAAATTTATTTACAGGTTGTTGCCTCCGTTCAGAAAGAGATAGCCGCCATACAGAAGAACAGCAATATTATCGCGCGCCTCGATTGTCTGGCAGGATTTGCCATGCTTGCAGTTGAAAATAAATATTGCCGTCCTGTAATGGACGAAAGTCTTAAACTGGATATTAAACAGGGACGCCATCCTGTGATAGAGACTCTTATGCCTCTTGGGGAGGAATATGTTGCCAATGATCTGTATATGGATAACGAGTCCCGCCAGATTATAATTCTTACGGGCCCGAATATGGCCGGTAAAAGCGCCCTGCTGAGACAGACGGCGCTCATAGTGCTTATGGCTCAGATAGGTTCGTTCGTTCCCGCCCGGAGCGCTTCAATAGGTATTGCCGATAAGATATTCACAAGGGTAGGCGCATCCGATAATATATCCCGCGGGGAATCTACTTTTATGGTGGAGATGATAGAGACCTCCACTATATTGCATAATCTTTCGGAAAGATCTCTTATACTTCTTGACGAGATAGGACGCGGAACGAGCACTTTTGACGGAATGTCTATCGCATGGGCCATAGTGGAATATATTCATAAAAATAAATACAGGGCTAAAACTTTGTTTGCTACTCATTATCATGAGCTTAACGAATTGGAGGAGATATGCGGGAGAGTAAAGAATTATCATATATCGGTGAAAGAGGTAGATAAAAAAGTCATATTTCTGCGCAAACTTTGTCCGGGGGGGGTGGCACACAGTTTCGGTATACATGTTGCTGCTATGGCTGGAATGCCTAGGGAGGTTGTGGATTCGGCGCGGAAAATACTGGATAAACTGGAAAAGGGAAGAGATAAAGGCCCGGTTGTGAAGAAGGAGGTGAAGGATAAAAAGGCGTGCGATAATTTACAGTTGTCGTTTTATCAGCTTGAAGATCCTTTGTTATCGGATTTGAGAGACAAGCTGAAAGCTATGGATATTAATACGATGTCACCTCTTGACGCTTTCGATGCTATCAGGGCGTTAAAAAAACAGATAGGGTTATAGTGGTTTAAATCAAATATGCAGGATATGGCGGTAAAGAAGTTATATAAGGAGAGCATAATAATTGCGAAATTATTAAAAGAGAGTATTTCGTTTGCTTTTTCCCAGTTGAAAGGGGATAAATTCCGGACATTTTTATCTCTTTTCGGGGTCAGTATCGGAATTTTCTCTATTGTCGCCATTTTTTCTGCCATAGATGCCTTGCAGGATAATGTACGGCAAGGGTTCGATTCTTTTTCGAGCGAAACGATACAAATATCCAAATGGGGTATCGGGGATGACGATGCCGGAGGATTTGGCGAATATAGCTGGTGGGAATACATTAAAAGACCTAATACTTCTTATGAGGACTACAGGTTCCTTAAAAATAATTCCAGAATGGCGGGAGCAATATCGCTTACCATATTTTTAAATTCTTCCGTTAAACACGGCCGGAATTCCGTATCCGGAGCTATGTTAGGGTGCGTAACATATGATTTCGATAAAATAACCAAAATAGATCTTGAGAACGGACGTTACTTTTCACAGGAGGAGAGTAAGAACGGGACTCCTGTGGCTATTATAGGTTATGAAATAGCCGAAGAACTCTTTAAGGGTGAAGATGCGGTAGGAAAAAGGATAAAAATAGGAAACCACTCGGCAGAAGTTATAGGGGTTTTCGAAAAGAGGGGCGAGAGCATGGCGGATATGTTCCGGACAGACGAGTCGGTTTTGATCCCGCTTAATTTCGGCAGGTATATGGTTAATCCCAAAATGGTTGATAACTCTATTTTCGCTACTCCTAAAGAAGGCGTGTCCCGGCAGGATTTTATTGATGAAATAAAGACTCTTATGAGGGCGCAGAGAAGATTGAAACCCGGGGAGAAAGATAATTTTTCCATAATACAGATGACCTTTTTGCTCGATATGGTACAGTCCGTATTTTCCATGCTCAATAAAGTAGGTTGGGTTATAGCCGGATTCTCCCTTTTGATAGGAGGGTTCGGGATCGCCAATATAATGTTCGTTTCGGTTAAGGAGCGGACGAATATAATAGGGATACAGAAGGCGCTCGGGGCGAAAAAATATGTAATTATGACACAATTCCTCGTTGAAGCGGCTTTTCTTGCAGTGGCAGGGGGTATAATAGGAATTATAATGGTAGCGGGAATAATACTTATTATTCCGGCGACGGGACAGTTTACGATGCAACTTTCATTTGCAAATATTGTAAACGGGATAGCCATAGCTTCGGCAATAGGAACGATTTCGGGACTTATGCCGGCTTGGGTAGGAGCCAATCTTAATCCTGTAGATGCGATAAACAGTAAATAGCCGTTGCCGCCGGCTATGTAAGCGGGAACCATGCCCAGAAAGTAGAACCGTATCCGAACTTCGATTCCACTCCTATGGTTCCTCCGGAAGCATCCGTTATTGCTTTGCATATAGCCATGCCGAGTCCCGTGCCCTGCGCGAAATCGTCCAGTTTTTCAAAACGTTCGAATACTTTACCTATTTTGTCGGGAGCAATACCTATACCGGTATCGGATACATATATCCTGACCCCTTCGTTTTCATGGATGTAGCCTATCCTTATTTCTCCTTTAGGTGTGAATTTCACCGCATTATTAGCAAAATTGGTTATCACCTGGGTGAATCTGTTTTTATCCAGATATACAAATGTATCCTTGCCAGGGGTTTCACAGATAAGTTTGACATCCGAAGATTTTACGCGTCGGGCAAATGTATATTTCAGGCTGACGAACAATTCCTCCACATTGAATTGTTCGGGTTTCAACTCCAGCATACCGGCCTCTATTTTCGAAAGATCCAGAATATCTCCTATCAGATGCAGTAATAATTCGTTATTGATGTTTATTATGTTATAATATTCTCTCTTTTCTTCATTGTTATCCGAATATGCTATTAAATTGGAAAACCCTACGATAGCATTCAGAGGGGTACGTATTTCGTGGCTCATATTTGCAAGAAAAGCCGACTTGAGTTTATTCGATTGTTCGGCTTTTTCTTTTGCCTCTTCCAGTTCTTTATAGGATTCTATTTTATCAGTTACATCCAGTGAAAGTCCGATAATAATCTTATGCCCGTTAATTGCTTCCATAACGGATTTTGTAGTTTGCCATACCGTGTGTTTTCCCAGCCAATATGTATCTTCTTCAAAAATATGAGGTTCTTTCATTCCTGTCGCTATCGTATCGTCGGCACGGAATCTCTCTGCCTCGTTCCGTGAAAATATTTCAAAATCGGTCTTCCCTATAATCATATTTCCCGGTTTTCCCAATGCTTTACAGAAATAACTGTTTGCGACTATGTATCTGTAATCGTCCGTTACGTCTTTTATGAACAGCATGCACGGCAGCCTGTCGTAAATGTTCTGCATGAGCCTGTTTGTCTTTTCCGCACTGTTTTTGGCCCTCTCCAGTTCGAGAATTATTTTGCGCTTGTCGGTTATATTTACTATTTTAAGTACCGAACCTATCAATATATTATCTTCATTAAAAACAGGAACGGATGTCAGTTCTGCCGTTATTCCGCACAGGGTCATTTCCCGGAATTCCATTTTCAGGGAACGGCGTGACTTTTCTACGAGACAGTCCGGACAAGGTGTCTCCAGTTCTTTTACGGAGTTATGACATACGGCTCCTTTTTTGTATTTTGAGAGTATAGGATGAGTTGGTAGATATGAAGATAGATTCTCCCATTGTATTACATAGTTGTTATCCAGGAATACAAGCCCTGAGTTTGTATTATTAAGGATCAATTCGTTTTGTTTATTAAGCCTGTCAAGCTTGCTTTTTGTCCGAAGCAGGTCCAGTTCTACTTCCTTATGCCTTGAAATATTTATATATATACCGTATATATATTTGTAAGAGATATTGTTGGATGTCTCTATATCCATTACACCCCTGCATTCCCACCATTCGTAATTTCCGTTTCCCGTATAATCTATTTCGTATTCCAGGGCAAAATCCCCGCAGTCCCGTTTACAAAAATCATCCATAAAGTCAATGAAGTTTTGCCGGTATGCCGGATGTATTTTCCGGGCGAATTTGATAATGCTGTTCATCTCTTCGGCAGAACCTCCGGTCTGATCGAATCCTTCCCCGAATTTAAGAATTCCATCCCTCAGATCGCAATACCAGGTATATGCTTTAAGCGCCTGCATCGAGGTTGAGAGTATCTTCGATTTACGGTATAATTCTTTCTGTTCTCCAATATCCCATCTTACTACCAGTAAAAGTTTTTTATTACCGTAATGAATTACATTCTTATGTACTATAGTGCTTAACTCTTTTCCATCTTTCGTTATCAGGGTTTCCTGGTTGATATAAGGTTTACCGCTGTCGTATACTTCCCGGTCTATTTCGGATATTGCATTTGCTGTGCCGCTTTCAAGCAGGTTCGTTGCGGATTGCGACAGGAAATTGCCCAGAAACTTTTCGCTTTCCCTGTTCCAGTATATATATGTACCGTTATTATCCACATCTTTTATATGAACGGGAAAAGGAAGCAGGTTAAGAATATTGCTTATGAACTCTTTCTGCTGTTTAAGCGCCAATCCGGCTTTTTTACGTTCCGTAATATTCTGAGAATATCCCACGATTTTACCCGGTTTGCCCTGTTGGTCGAAGTTGGTTCCGATGTAGTTAAGTTCAAAATGGTTTTCGTTGCGGTCGTCGCTGTAATAACGTATTTCGTCGCCGGCCTTTCTTATTAATCCGTTTTTCAGGTCATGAAAAATTTTTATGATGCGTTCCCTGTCGTCCGGATGTACGTTCGACATCATTGTACTGATGGGTTTTCCTGATGATGTGATGTTTGTTGTCCGGCTGTGTTCACGCATAGATATGTACACCGTATCGGTCTCGGTGTCTATAATCATGGGAATGATATATCCTGCCTGTAAAGCCAGGTTAAGATGCAGGTTTTTCTCTTTGATCTGTTCGTTCAGTTTTACAAAATTTGTGTTGTTCCTGCGGAACCCGGTATATTTTATAATTTTTCCCTTTTTGTCTTTTACCGGGACGCCGTCTATACTTACATACTGCCACTCCTTTTTATCCGGATATTTCATCCTTATATCTATGGTGTATTCAAAATCTTCCCTTCTGTTCATTCTTTCCAGAACTGAGGATATTTTATGAAAATCGTTGGGATGTATATTTTTGAAATAATCTTTTTCGGATTTAAAGTCCGCTGTTACGGATATAAAATTATCCAGGGTTCTCAACGTTCTTTTCCGGCAATCATAATCCCATTGTATGAGGTTGCTTTTTTTCATTGCCAGATGGGTGCGCAGGAGAGTTTCGGACATATCTTCATTAAGGGCGTTAAGCTCCCCGGTTACATTGCGTATATGCCTTCTTATGATATATATGGTTATAAATGAGATTAATATTATGGCTGCCAGCACCGCTATGATTATATAGACGGGTGAAGATATATCCTGTTTCCGGTCATCTGAAAACCATTTATTATATATCCGGCTGTATGTTCCGTTTTCTTTCAGTTTCTCCATTCCTATATTAAGCATTGTACGGAGACGGGGATTGTTTATATTTGTGGCAAAACCGTAATTTACCGGTTTTATTGACGGCAGATATCTTATTTCCAGATTCTTGAATTTGTATTTCCCGATAATATATTTAGCTATAATATCCCCGCATATCGCCGCATCGTGTTTTCCTTCCGATAATAATTTCAGGCCTTCATATATATTGTCCGTCAGGATGATATTACAATTTATTCCGGAAGATAGAATTATATCGGTTGATATTTCAAAGTTTTGTAAAATGACCTCTTTGTTTTCCAGGGCTTCCAGGGAGTTTACGGGATGATCTCTCCGGCAGATCATATTCTGGTATAGATAACTGTGGGGCGATGAAAAATTATATATCCTTGCCCGCGAAGGAGAATAGGCCATTCCTGTTATCGCATCGATTTTATTCTCTTTAAGAAGCTTCATCGCTTCTTCCCATCTGATGAGCTGTAGGTTATACTCCAGGTCTAGCTCTTTCATAATGGCTTTGAATAACTCCACGTTGAATCCGTCCGGCTCTCCTTTCTCATTGATAAACTCAAAAGGAGGATATGCCCGATCTCCTCTGGCCGAGATTATTTGTTTTGTAGAATCCTCCCCGCGTGAAACGGTAGGGAAAACGCAGGAAAATATTGTAGAAAACAGAAAAATTATGAAAACACGGGTAGCTTTTGATTTCATTTCGGGGATAGTGCATTGCATAATCGGATCAAATATACGAACTTATATCCTCTAAAACAAAAATAACGGATTCTATTTCTTTACTTTTGTAATTGTAACGGTATTATTATTTATTTTATAATCCATATCTATACAATATTTCATCATCTCCATAATCTGGACGATTGATTCCGTCTGGAAAGAGGCGGTGAGCTTATCATTGAATATGGCCTTGTTTTCTACTACGAACTCCGTACCGTGCCACCTTTCCAGCATTTTCAAAACATCTTCCACAGGGGTGCGGTCGAATAATAACTCTCCTCTTTTCCAGGCTATCTCTTTATCATTGTTTTCATATTTTACCTGTTCGGGTGCGGAGTTTGCCTGATAATATATAAATGATTCTTTCGGGTTAAGTTTCAATACTTTATGCTCATTGTTACGGACGTCTCTGTAGTGCATGGAGATAGAGCCTGAAAATAATGTGGCTTTTGCCGTATTGTCATTATTGTAACTCCTGACCGAAAATGATGTTCCCAGAACCTCTATAGAGAAATCTTTATTTGTTTTCACTATCATCGGATGCAGAGAATCCTTTATTACTTCAAAATATGCTTCTCCAGATAATTCCACCTCCCTTATCCTGTTGCCGAATACGGCAGGATATGTTATCCGGCTATCCGAGTTAAGCCATACCTGCGAACTGTCGGGAAGCACGATATGCGCTTTTACTCCTTTTTCTGTATATAATGTACGCAACTCTTCAGACGGGAGTTGCACTATAAGAGAAGACTCATAAACCGGAGTGCTCTGTCCGCTAAGCATAAAAATGAGATTTGTAGCCAGCAGGATAATTATTATCGCCGCGGCGGAGTAATATGCAACCCGGAATTTATTTGTTTTCCGGGAACTTTTTTCCTTTCCTAACCGGTTAATGTCCGCCGATATATCCCATAAGGCTTTCTGTTCGGCGAAAAAATCCAGATTCTTTTTTGAGCTTTCCACCCAGCGGATTATCCTATCCACCTCTTCTTCCGAAGCCTCGTCCATAAAGTATTTATATAACAGGTCTTTATTCATTATGTTAAAATATAGGTATTTGATTTAAAGGTAATCTTTAAAAGTTTTTCTTAATATCAACATTGCCAACTTTATACGAGCTTCCACCGTACGGTTGGAAATATTATGGATTTCCGCGATCTCCGAGTATTTCAGTCCTTTCAGCCTGCTTAGAATAAAAGTGGTTCTTACTTTAGGTGTCATTTTCTCTACCGCCAGACATAATAATTTTTCCACTTCTTTTTCATAGATCTTTACCGGGCTTTCCGATTGCAATGCCAGGAAATTAAGATAATCCGATTTTTCTTTTATACTGTTTTTTTTGTAATTGTGGGAATGCATCCTTTTCTTTAGAGTATTAAAACTCTTATTTCTGGCTACTGAGAACAACCAGGGGGACAAATTTTCTTCCCAGTTCAACTTCTCCCGGTTCTCCCATAAAGAAAGGAATGTATCGTTAGCGATATTATCAGCCTCTTCTTTATCCTTGAGAAAACTGAAAGCGTATGCAGCTATTCTGGAAAAATATTCGGCATAGATCTTCTGGTAGAGATCTTTTTTACTTTCACTTGTTTTCATGTTACGGTTCTTTACCCCATGGTTAAGGGGCGAAGCAAATATAGTAACAGAATTGAAGTAATTTTCCATTTTTATTAAATAAGGTTACATATTATACACAATTCATAAGAACAAACCCACATAAAAAACCGGAATATATGGATGGCCGGCCGAATTTCAGGTATCCCGACATATTTTTTGCCGCACATGGGGGCGATATTGGAGATAGAAACTTGAAATAATTGCCGGAGGCATAAAACATCCCGGGGCTTAGAGTTGTTATATAATAAAATCCGCTTGAGTTATTTATTGTACAGTTCTCAAATAAAAAACTAAGAGTCTTTTTAAAAATATTAGTGATTAATAAAAGAGATCAAAATTCATTCGAAATATTTTTAAACAGACTCTAAATGTTAAGATTTTTTAAAAAAAAATATGTGGATAAAACGGGGTTCGATTGTATTGCTTATAAAATAACTTTTTGAAAAGATCTATGACTACTGAAAAAATGATTTTAAATTTTATGCGAAAAGCGCTCATGCTTTTGTGCGCCTTTGTAATTATGGGAGCGGTAGAACTTATGGCGCAGGAAAAAATTCCTGTAAGCCTCAAATGTGATAACGTATCTCTTAAAACGGCGCTGGACAAGATTGCCTCTCAAACCGATTTTAAGTTCATTTATACCGATAAGGTAAAAGCGAACGAGATTAAAGTAACCTTTGATTGCAGCAACGAACCTCTGGAAGCCGTGCTTTCTAAAATACTCAATCCGCTGGAAATCTCTTATGTTATAAGGGATAACCATGTTATATTGAGCACATTACAGAAATCCGACACGATAAACGGAGTATCTTCTAAAGAGGTATTAATAAAAGGTGTTGTGCAGGATGAGGCCGGGGAACCTCTTCCCGGAGCATCCGTTGAGAATACCCGTACTGAAAAATTCGCCGCATCGGATATTGACGGAGTTTTCCGGATAGAAGGCGCGGAGGGCGATCTGATAAAAATAACCTCTATAGGGATGAAGGACAGGACTTTTAGAGTAGGTGACGCAGCCAGAGATTATAAGATCATACTGGAACAAAGCTCCATAGCTTTATCGGATGTGGTGGTGACCGGTTATCAGACATTATCTAAAGAACGTTCGACAGGATCGTATGCGGTAGTTACTTCCCAGAAGTTGGAGAAAAAGCTACAGCCTTCCCTGGCCTCCGTTCTTGAAGGTCAATCGGCCGGTGTAGTGCTTACCAAGGACGGCAAGATTGAGGTGCGTGGCGTCTCTACTTTTAACGGAACCCAGGAGCCTCTTATTGTGGTGGACGGGTATCCGCTTATCGGCGACGGTATGGGCCTGGAAAGTATTAATTCCGATAATATCGAGAATATCACTGTCTTAAAAGATGCGGTCGCCGCTTCCATTTATGGAGCGCGGGCTTCCAACGGTGTGATAGTTATTACTACCAAAAGTGCTAAAAAAGGGGCGGTAAGCGTAGGTTATAAAGGAACATACAGTATCGTTTTAAAACCGGATTTTTCCAAACTGAATATGGCGTCTCCTGCGGATTATATGGATGCGGAACTGGATTTATATCAAGCGAATCCATCTAATTATTTTTCACAATATAACAGATACAGGAGGATTTCCGAATATATGTATTTATTGATGGCTAAAGACAGGGGACTGATTCCTGCTGCGGACGCCGACAAACAGATTGAAATGCTCAGAGGGAATAATTCACTGGAGCAGATAGGAAAATATCTTATAAAGCCTAAACAGTCTCATTCGCATAATCTCTCGATTTCGGGAGGCAGTGATAAAAATATGTTCCACGGAGCTATCCGCTATATAGGAGAATACGGGAATCTTAAACATAATAACAGTTCGAGATTTATTGCCGATATTAATAATAACTGGAAGCCTACGGATTGGTTTTCGTTCAGGATTTTTACAAATATAAATTATTTCAAACAGAACAGTTCCGTTGAAACATGGAAAGATCTTGCCAATGTTTCCGGGTTCGGTAAAATTGATCCGTATACCCGTATGTATGATGAGAGTGGGAATGCGGTTCCGTTCATGCCGGTAGGACAGAGGAGAATTGATAAGTATAATACTTATCATGGGATGAAACCGGTTACTTATCATCCGGAGTCCGACCTCGGCCTTCACGGGACGACCTCAGAAAATCTTCAGGTAAGACTTGGTGGAGATATTAATGTTAAATTTTTCGATTTTTTGTCGGGAAGCGTAGGTGGGGCTTGGGTCAAGGGTTCCACTACCAGCCGTACCATAGCGGACATAAGTTCATTTGCCATGCGTACTGCATACAATGACGGAACTTCCGCGACCAATCCTGCAAAACATTATATTCCGGACGGCGGTAAGATTGATGAAAACAGGGGAACTATTATGTCTTGGGTAATACGTGCGCAGTTGAACTATAACCAGACTTTCGATAATAAGAAGCACAGGGTTACTGCAATGCTGGGCAGCGAAATAAGTAAAGATACATACGAAAGATCTTTTTTGCCTACAAGACTGGGTTATGATCCTGTTTCTGCAACTTATGATTCGGGATTCAATATACATGAATATAGAAGCAATACTAATAATATTTCCGGGGATATGTTATTCGGCAGACGCCCGGATTATTTAGGCAGCGTATCTTATGGTAATAACTACGGTGTAAGGGACAATCGTTTTGTTTCATGGTACGGGAATGCCTCTTATGAATTTAATAACAGGTATCAGATCACAGGCAGTATCCGCTTGGATCTTACCAACTTTTTCGGGACGGATCCGAAATTCCGTTATAAACCTACATGGTCAGTAGGAGGAGCATACAGAATATCCGAGGAAGAGTTCTTTTCAGGGATCAAAGATATTTTTAACAGATTTAATATAAGGGCCTCCTACGGTATAAACGGAAATATTTCTTTAAATAATACTCCGTATCTTGTTTTAAATGTGGGCAATTACAGTCCTATTATGGGAGGAGTATCTAACGGTATAAATACATATCCTAATAATCAGTTACGCTGGGAAAAAACACGGATTACGGATATAGGACTTGATTTTTCAATGATAAATAACCGGTTGAATGTGGGGTTTGATTTCTATAACAAGAAGAGTACGGATCTTATCGTAATGGATCAGGTTGATGAAACTAAAGGAATGGGCTCCCTTAATCAGAATGTGGGAGGAGTAACCAATAGAGGATTCGAATTATCTGTGTCCGGAGATATTTTAAAAGGGGAAAACAGCGGGTTTTTATGGAACAGTTCCCTGATTGCAAACTATAATACGAGCCGCGTAGATTATTATAATCTCAGCCGCCCTTATTTTGAGTCATATGCAGGAAGTGCCATCATGGTGCAGGGCTATTCTATGGATGCTTTCTGGGGCGGACGTTTTGCCGGCCTTGATAATACGGGTAATCCTTTATATTACAATAGCAAGGGTGAAAAAGTAGAGGGAGGCATGCTTAAAGCAGAGGATGCGGTTTATCTTGGAACCGTAAGGCCGCCGCTGGATCTGAGCTGGACGAACAGTTTCAGTTATAACGCCTGGGAACTTTCGTTTATGTTTATAGGAAAGTTCGGACATAAATACAGGAAGGATTCTTTTTACGGCTCTAATTATAATAACAGGCATGTTGCCGAGAGGTGGCGCAACCCTGGAGACGAAGCAACCAGAATATATCCTAAATTGGATCTATATACGATGAACGCTTTTTACTATCCGTACAGCGATCATCTGACAGCAAGCGCCAGTTATGTTAAATTAAGGGATCTTACCTTAACGTATAACTTCCAGAGGGGAGTTTTAAGCAAGCTCAGGTTAAGCGGATTAAAAATCTATTTCCAAACCAGGAATCTATTCTATATTACGGCAAAAGGAGTGGATATTGATCCCGAAACTATTGATAATTTCGGAGGATATGATTCTGTGGGGGCATTCTCTGTGGGGGGACTTTCTTCCATGCAGTTAAGACCGGAATTCTACTTTGGAATATCGGTTAATTTATAGTTAAAGGAATTTGAAGTATGAAACGAATGTTAACTTTTTAAACGTATGAAAAGAAATATAATAATAAATTTAATATTAGCTCTGTTTATTACATCCTGTTCGGGCTTTCTGGATGTAAAACCTGCCGGAATGCTTATTCCGGGGAAAGGGGATATATCTGCTTTTGACAGGTTATTGAATAATCAGGCCACTATAAACTTTGTATACTTGGATAACGGCGGTATCAGCCTGATTCCTTTTTTGTGTGATGATGTTGAAATGTCCGATATTCAGGCTGATTTTGCATGGTATAACGGTCGTCAGGATATGCAGTGTTATTTTGCTTATGTATTTAAAAAGCCTTACGGGAACCCTAATCTCCATGATTTTTTCTGGAATATGGGAACCTACCGTGCGGTACAATATTTTAATTCGTGTATAGACGGTATCAACGGGATAAGAACGCCGGAAGTTGAAAAAGAGGCTGATGAAATAATAGCGCAGGCAACGGTTGCAAGAGCATGGAGCCTGTTTATGACGGCTCTCGGATATGGCCCGGCCTATCGTCCGGGCGGAGATAATTCTACAAAGACTATTCCTTACAGAACTTCCAGCGATCCTAATTCTCCTATGGAAGATCTAAGTTCTATGGAAGATATATTTAAACGGGTTGCGGGAGATATTCATTCTCAAATGAAAAATCTTCCCGATATTCCTTCTTTTAATACAAGATTCGGAAAGGTTCAGGCTTATGCTTTCCTTTCTTATTACCACTTGTTTACTGCAAAATACGACAGTGTTGCATTTTATGCGGATAAGTCTCTTGCCCTTGCAGCTTCCGGCGCAGGCGGAATGGATAATCTGTTCTATGATATGAATAAGTTTTCATGGGCGGATCCGAGTGTTGCGCAGGATAGGGATAACAGGAATGTAAGTTCAATAAAGACATCACAGGGAAGCGCCTCCCTTAGCGCTACATATAATATGGAGAATTGCCTGTACAGGAGTTGTGCCCAGATGAGGTTAGGCGATACTTATCCGTCCAAAGAGCTACTTGATTTATTTGATTCCTCTACCGATCTGCGGTGCGAATATTTCTTTTTTGAATATTTAGGCTATAAAACGGTTCAGAACGGAGTTACTTATGATGACGGCAGAAGGATTCTGAATTATCAGTCGAAACTTGAAAGAACATCGGGATATACTTATCCGGAAATTCTTTTGATGAGAGCGGAGGGGCGTGCCAGAACTCATGATTTATCCGGAGCTTTGGCCGATCTGAATTATCTCAGAAAACTGAGGCATAAAACCGGAACTCCGGAGTTGCAGATTTCGGGAGAGGATAATATTATAAAGGAAATTATAGATGAAAGACGCCGCGAACTTTCTACGGCATCTACCAAAAGGTTTTTCGACCTCAAGCGTTTTACTAACGAGATAGGTAAACCCTGGGCAAAAGAGCAGATTACCCATGTTATACATGATAAGCCATACTCTGCAAAGGTAAATTCCGACTTTTTTATCCTTCCTATCAGAAACGAGGTGTTAAGATGGAATCCTCAATGGGGAGTTCCGTTTGATAATACTCCCTGGAGCAATAATAAATAAATGATTGACGAGAATATTCAGAAACTGTTTTGATTTTTTACCGAAATTATTTTAAGGATATTTTTCAGCTATTTTAAGCTGCTTACTGCTGCGAATAGCGGCCCTGTTCAACAAGGTATTTTTTAACACGGGGATGGGATATTAGACTTTTTATCATACATTTGCCGGTGGCTAAGATTATATTTAATAACATTATAAAAGAGATTTTTAAACGTATGAAGAAGATTTTATTATTTACATTATGTGCTTTTATTTCTTTTGCTTCTTTTGCTCAGTCCGGAGGGGTTAATTGGGAGAAAGGTACGTTTGCGGAAGCGCTGAAAAAAGCAAAGTCGAACAAAAAAGGACCTAATCTGGTATTTCTGGATTGTTACACCTCATGGTGCGGACCGTGCAAATATATGGCAAATACTATATTCCCTACCAAAGAAGCAGGAGATTACTTTAATAAGAATTTTGTAAATATCAAAATAGATATGGAAAAGGGAGAAGGGGTAGATATTGCAAAAAAATATTCCATATCGGCTTATCCTACTTTTCTCATTCTTGACGGGGACGGTAATGAGATAGGACGGATTATAGGGGGAGGAGAGCTGGATAAATTTATAAAACAAGTGGATCAGGCAAAAGACATAAAGAATTCTCCCGCACATCTGAAAAGTGTGTATGACGCGGATAAAACGGTCGATAATGCCGTTACCTATTTAAAAAGCCTTTCGAAGGCTTACAGGCAGGCCGAAATAGGTAAATTTCTGGCTGAGAACATAACTGTTTTCAAAGAAAGAGATGTTTTTACTGCTCCGGTATGGGATTATTTTTCCAGGAACTTATCCGATAATAAAGAGTTGTTATCATATTTATTGAAAAACAAAATTGCTGCAAATGGATTTATAGGCAATCACCTTGTAGATAAAAGCATTGTTAATGCTTACGGTAAGATACTTACAATGTACCTTGTCGCAGGCAGAGAGCTTACCCGCGAAGAGGTGACCGAGGCTGTAACGGCAATTAATCTTTTATCTTCTTCAGACGAGAAGGTTTCGCAATTAGTCGCCAGGTTGGCGGAATTACGTATGGATAATAAAACGGAAGAAATAGCGGCATTGTATAACATTATGAATTTCTGGGATTATAAAGTTACCGATTTGCAGAGTGTAGAGCGTATTTTCGGTGAAATGAAAGAGATTACCAAAGAGCAAATTGAGAAATATTATACAGAACAGGAGAAATTTTATAAATACCAACTGGAGGGAAGTTCCAAGATGAAAGATTATTTTATAAAATCCAGAGAGTAGAATTCCTCTTATAGAGGATACTTATAAACAGAGGTGGCTGAATTTTTAATTCAGTCACTTTTTTTTACTTGTTTGTCTATAAACGTTCAGGCAAATTTGAGGAAACGAGTTTTGTAAGTTCGACGAACTGCTCTACCGATAATTGTTCCGGCCTCATGTCAAGTAATTTATTATCGGGAAGGGTAACGCCTTTTGCTGTCGTCACCGGTTTAATGGAATTGCGGATAGTTTTACGGCGCTGGTTGAAACATGTTTTTATGATTTGCCTGAAAAGCCCGTGATCGCAATCCAGGGAAGTCCGGCTGTTGCGTGTAAGGCGGATCACCCCGGATTTTACTTTAGGCGGAGGCAGGAATACGTTTTCATTTACGGTGAACAGGTATTCGATATTGTACCATGCCTGTAATAAGACCGATAATATGCCGTATGATTTATTTCCGGGAGGGCTGGCCAGTCTTTCGGCTACCTCTTTCTGTAACATGCATACAACCTGCGAGATGCGTTCTTTGTGATCGAGTATTTTGAAAAATATTTGCGATGAGATATTATAAGGGAAATTCCCTATTATTGCGAACTCTTCCTTAAATAGATTATCCAGCGGCATCGTAAGGAAATCACGTTTCTGCAGGGTATAGAGAAGTTGCGGATAATTACTGCGGAGGTAGTCTACGGATTCGGTATCTATCTCGGCCAGTTCAAGTTTAATACGGGGATTTCCCAGAAGGTATTTGGTCAGCACTCCGGTTCCGGGGCCTATTTCGAGTACCTGTAATATGGAAGCGGGATTTTCTTCTTTATTTTTTCCCTGTTGGTCTCCGCTGCCCGGATGGAGATGGTCTTCCGGATTTATTGTTTGCAGTGTGTTCTTTATGTTTCCCTGACCTTTATCGGGAAGAATGAGGCTTTCCGTAATTCTCCTGGCTATGGACTCGTCTTTAAGGAAATGTTGTCCCAACGCCTTTTTTGCTCTGATATTCATCATAATGTGGCAAAGATACAAAAAGAGCCGGAAATGAGCGCTTATAAAACGGTTCTTTCCGGCGTTATATATAATATTCCCGTCAGGGGGTGAAATTTAATCTTCTACATCAATAAGGTTTATAACTTTGTCGAACTTCAGTTCGAGTCCGTTTGAAAGTTTTACTTCGGTATTCAGTTTGTTCTTTTTAACCTCTTTGATATAATGATCCGGATAAAGTTCTTTTACTTTGGAGATTATTCTGGAGTCTATAATTCCGTTGGGAACCATTGAGTTTTTACATTCTATCTCTTTCCACTCTCCCGAACCGTTAAAATCTATCTCGCTGCCGTTTTTGAATTTAACGGTGTACGTTTTTTCCATTAAGTCTTTGTCGAGCTTTGCCAGAAGAATATCCCCTTCCGAGAAATACTTGGTTATAAAAGTCTGGGCTTTCTTAGGCAACTGGTTGAAAGTTACCGGAATGTCATCATCTGCATTTGCAGTAACAGGAAATATCAATAATGCCGCCCCAAACATTATCAGCATAAATTTACTTAATCTTTCTGAAAATATTTTCATATACTTGGAAATGATTTTTAATTTGTTAATATTTATCAGTTCTTTTTTCTCTTATCTGTTTACCTTGTTAAACAGGTTCCGCTGTTCGCAGCAGGAAGCAACTTAAAATAGCTAAAAATATCCTTAAAATAAATTCGGTAACAAACCAAAAAAGTTTGTATCCTTTTTATGTATAAACGCTTTTATATGTAAAGAGTTTTAAATACAGACAGATAAAGTAATATCAAAAGTCGTGCTTATTTTATTTTTTACTAACTTCGCCCATTCTTTAAGAATTTAAAATCACGAATATGTACAGAACACACACTTGCGGAGAATTGCGCATTACAAATGCAGGCCAGGAGGTCGTTCTGGCCGGATGGGTGCAGAGGGTCAGGAAAATGGGGAGCCTGAACTTTATTGATCTGCGCGACCGTTACGGTATTACCCAGCTTGTTGCGGATGAGAATGAGAGTAAAGAGATAAATTCTATGGTAGAGAAACTGGGACGGGAATATGTAATACAGGCATGCGGTATAGTTACGGAAAGACAGAGCAGGAATAGTAAGATAGAGACAGGCGATATAGAGATAAAACTCACGTCCGTTAAAGTCCTGAATACGGCGGTAACTCCTCCGTTTACGATAGAGGATAATACCGACGGCGGAGAAGAGTTGAGGGCGCAGTTTCGTTATCTGGATTTAAGGCGCGGTCCGCTTAAAAAGGCTCTGGAGTTGAGGCACAGAATGGCCCAGCAGACCAGGAATTATCTTAGCAGCGTGGGATTTCTGGAAATAGAGACGCCCTGTCTTATAAAATCGACTCCGGAAGGTGCGCGTGACTTCGTAGTTCCCAGCCGTATGAATCCGGGGCAGTTTTATGCTTTGCCGCAGAGTCCTCAAACATTTAAACAGCTTCTTATGGTTGCCGGATATGATAAATATTTTCAGATCGTCAGATGTTTTCGCGATGAAGATCTGCGTGCCGACCGTCAGCCCGAATTTACCCAGATAGACTGCGAGATGTCGTTTGTAGAGAGGGAGGATGTGCTGAATACGTTTGAAGGACTTGCAAAATCATTATTTAAAGATGTTCTTGGAAAAGAGTTTTCAGGTGAGTTTCCGCGTATCTCATATTCTGACGCAATGGAATATTACGGATGCGATAAACCGGATATACGTTTCGGAATGAAAATGAATGATATTACCTCGATAATGCAGGGGAGAGGCTTTCCTGTATTCGATACCGCAGAATATATAGGAGCAATAGTAGCGGAGGGATGTGCCGGATATACCCGCAAACAACTGGATGAAATTACCGGGTGGGTAAAAAGGCCGCAGATAGGAGCAAAGGGTCTGGTATATATAAAATTGACTCCCGATGGAATTAAGTCGTCTGTAGATAAATTTTATTCTCCGGAGGACTTGCAGGCTGCTGCGGATAACACCGGAGCCGGAACAGGGGATCTTATTCTTATTTTGTCGGGAGATAAAAAGAAAACGCAGGGCATGCTGGGGGCGCTCCGCCTGGAAATGGGGAACCGCCTCGGATTACGGGATAATTCTGTTTTCGCCCCGCTGTGGGTGTATGATTTTCCGTTGCTTGAGTGGGATGAAGAAACGGAGCGTTTTTATGCAATGCATCATCCGTTCACCTCGCCTAAGCCGGAGGATATGGATAAATTTTTCAGCGATAAAAAAGAGTATCTGGAGCAGGTGAACGCCAATGCGTATGATTTCGTAATTAACGGAACCGAGGTAGGCGGAGGCTCCATAAGAATACATGATTCTAAAATACAGGAAAGGATGTTCAAAGTGCTCGGATTCTCCGGGGAAGAAGCGGATTACCGTTTTGGTTTTATAATAAACGCATTTAAATACGGCGCTCCGCCTCACGGGGGAATTGCATTCGGGTTCGACCGTTTCTGTTCTCTGTTCGGCGGACAGGAAACCATAAGGGATTATATTGCATTCCCTAAGAATAATAACGGCAGGGACGTGATGCTTGATGCCCCTTCTTATATAGATGATATGCAGATGGACGAACTTTTTTTAAAGAGTATCGCTCCAGTGGAGTAATGAAGTAAATTGTATAAAATGATAAATATTATTAAGGAGGATTTATTATGAGTTTAGAGACCCGGATTCAGCAGGATATAAAGGATGCGATGCTTTCTAAAGAGAAAACCAGGCTCGAATCTTTACGCGGTATAAAGGCGGCTGTTCTTTTGGCGAAAACGGCGGACGGTTCCCAGACTATATCCGATGAGGATGTGGTGAAAATTATCGGGAAACTTGTAAAACAGCGTAAAGAAACGGCGGAGATATATAAACAGCAAAACCGCGCTGAGCTTGCGGATAATGAACTGGCGGAGGCGGCATGTATGGAGGTATATCTTCCACGGCAGCTTTCGGAAGCCGAGATTGAGGCGGAATTGAGACAGATAATAGCATCCCTGGGTGCGTCGGGACCGCAGGATATGGGTAAGGTTATGGGGGTTGCCACCAGACAACTTGCCGGGAAAGCCGAAGGCCGCGTGATCTCCGCGTTGGTTAAAAAGTTATTATAATGCTTCGCATTTCTGGGTAGATGGCTGGTTTTCAGGTCATCTAAAATCGCAGGTAGTGATAAGTATTATTTTTTAAAAAGAACAAAATATTAAGTTATAGAGAATTACCCAAAAATGCGAAGCATTATGAAACCGGGGGATAAAGTAAGATTTTTAAATCAGACGGGAGGCGGGATAGTAGTCGGATTTGATAAGAGGGGACTGGCGTTGGTTGAGGACGAAGATGGATTCCGGATACCCATGCCGCAAAAAGAGTGTGTTGTGGTGGAAGAGAATATTGTAGGTAAATCAAAAAGCGGCGCGGTGCGGATTCCGGGGAAAATAACCCGGGGCAGGGGCGGGGATATACCGGATATAGATGATCCCTGCGAAAACAAACCGGTTGCGGAGAATATATACGGAGCAGAGGGAATTTCCTCCGGAACCAGATTTATACAGACCGTGAGCGGCGAAGATCTTGATATTGCGCTTATATATACGGGACGGGACGGCCGGTATTCTGCCGCAACCGGTAAATACTGTATAAATCAGGGTTCCGGGAACTCTCAGGGTACGCAGGTTTTTAACTGTACGCTCGTCAACGAGAGCAACTATAATTTGCTGGTAACTTATACGGTTATCTATAAAGGAAAGCATACAACCGTTTTCGCCGGAGAAATATTGCCTTATGAGCGCAATATCATATTTACATTCTCTAAAGAGGCTCTTGCGCAGGGAGCGAAAAAGGTTCAGGTAAGGGCTATTCCTTTTAAGCGGACGGGTTCTGGCGGTATTATTCCGCAGGGATGTTTTAATTTTTATAAAGGGATACACGAGACCGGGGCGTGGGAACCTAAGGACACTGTTGTTAAGGAGTTTATGCTGGATCCGGTTAATCTTCTGAAAGAAAGCATGTTCAAAGAGAATGAATATTTGCCGGAAAGAGGATATGTTGTGAATATTATAAAGGAGGGACGTAATAATCCCGACAAATTTACGGAATTGCAAAAGGAGCTTGCAGATAAGTTCCGTAAAGATATAAAAGAGACGTGTACGGCGAATAAAACGAAATCTGTAAAAGAAAGCGAGGATTCTGTTATAAAAATTACGGCATCGGGAATAATGGAAGTGGATCTGCATGCCCATGAATTGCTGGAAACCACTTCCGGAATGAGTAGTACCGATATTTTGTTATACCAGCTCGGTAAATTCAATGAGGTTATGAAGTCCTGTTTGAATAAAAAAGGAACGCGGATAGTTTTCATACACGGTAAAGGAGACGGAGTATTGCGGAACGCCCTTCTGAAAGAGCTTAAAGCCCGGTACAGCCGTTGTACATGGCAGGATGCTTCTTTTAAAGAATACGGTTTCGGAGCCACTATGGTGACTATATAAAAAACGCCGGGCCGGTCGGCGCTACAACTTTTTCGCTATTTCTTCGAATGCCCCGTATTGCGAGCTGCCTGTTAATGAGGCCGGTATGCCTTCATCTCCGCTTTCTCTTATACTCTGGATCAGAGGTATCTGTCCCAGTAAAGGCACTCCGTATTTTTCAGCCATATTCTTACCTCCGTCTTTCCCGAAAATATAATATTTGTTATCCGGAAGTTCTGCGGGGGTAAACCAGGCCATATTTTCAACCAGTCCTAAAATAGGCTTGTTTACATCTTTATTACGGAACATATTTATTCCCTTTTCTACGTCGGCAAGCGCCACGGCCTGGGGTGTGGTTACTATTATCGCCCCGGATAACGGAATATCGTGTACCAGGCTTATATGAATATCCCCTGTTCCCGGAGGAAGATCGAACAGCAGAAAGTCCAGTTCTCCCCATTTTACCTGTAATATCATTTGTTTAAGAGCATTGCATGCCATAGGCCCGCGCCATATAAGAGCTTGTCCCGGAGCCGCGAAGTATCCTATGGACATCCATTTTACTCCGTATTTTTCTATAGGGATAATCAATTCGGAAACTACTCCGCCGTGCTCTCCTTCAATATGTTCTCCGGTACGGGAATTTGAATCCGCTCCGGCCGACCGGCCGTCGTCCGTATATCCGTCCCCATAGGTAAATTCGACTTCCGGAATCTTCCCTTCCGTTCCGGTCATTTTAGGTATGGATGGCCCGTATACGTCCGCATCTGCCAGTCCCACTTTATATCCCATTTGAGCAAGGGTTACCGCAAGATTTACGGAAACGGTAGATTTCCCCACCCCGCCTTTTCCGGATGCGACCGCTATAATTTTTCCTACATGCTCCAGTTGCTCCTGCCCCAACTGCAATATATTTTTCTTTTTAGGCTTTGTCCCCTCTCTCACCATTTCTATAATACTTATTTCAAAACCGGGGAAAGCATTTGAGACCGCCTCTTCGCATGCTTTTTTTATGCTTGAAGCCAGGGCGTCGGGAGACTTGAAAACCAATTTTAGTCTGATTTTTTTTGTTTCGGCATAGATTTTTATATCCTCGATAAGTTCCAGGGCGATAACGCTCTTCTCAAATGCGGGATGAATCACCTCATCCAACACTTTTTCAATATCTTTTGTTGTCATGTAAGCAGCTTGTTTATTACGGCAAAATTAATCATAGTTTTAGTATAAAACAATCCGGATTATTTTCGTTATGCCTTATTATAGAACAAGGCCGTCCCGGAAGCAGACGGCCCTGTTGCTGTTATAATCTGCCGTAATCAGTGTCCGGCGGTTAAAATATCATATAACTTATCTTACGATTTTCATTTCATCAAGCAAATATCCTGCTCCTCCGAACTTGTCTATGATAAACAATACATAACGAATATCTACGTTTATACATCTTTGCAGCGAAGGCTCGAAAATAACGTCTCCGCTCATTGCTTCCCAGTTTCCGTCAAAAGCGAGGCCGAGCAGTTCGCCTTTATCATTAAGTATGGGACTTCCGGAATTACCGCCGGTAATATCATTGTTGGAGATAAAAGCTACAGGCATTTTACCGTTTTCCAAAGCATAAGAGCCGTATTTTGAATTTACATAATCCTGAGCCTTATAAAGATCTTTAAGTTTTACCGGAACTACAAACTCCCAGTTATCCGGATCTTCTTTCTGCATAACTCCATCAAGGGTGGTGATATAATCATACTCTACGGCATCCCTTGGAGAGTAAGGCAGAACTTGTCCGTAAGTAAGGCGCATGGTAAAGTTAGCATCCGGATACATAGGATTATCCCTATTCATCTCCATAATGCCTGCGACATACTCTTTTTTACCTTCGTTATACATGTCCGCATCTTTCAGAAGAAGATCCCGGAGCTTTTTATTCACCTCCGTTATGGAATTTGCCATGATTTTTACCGGATCTGCCGACAGGTCGGTTTTAGACTCCAGAGCGGTTTTTAATTTTGCCTGATCCGCATAAACCGAAAAGGCATACATATTATCTACATATTTATCTATATCTCCGCCGAACTGGGAGTCTATTATACCGTAGAAAGAAGGCAGGAATTTGGCATCGGCTTTCTCTTTATATATTTTTATCACGGCCTTTGCCAGTTTTTTATCAGTCGGGAGAGAATAATCTTTGAAAAATGCATTTAGGTTGGCCGCCGCACGAGGGCTTGTAAGCCTTAGCAGTTCGATGCTGTTAAGAGTCTCATTCAGATACTTGTAATTATATGCTGCAACCGCTCTGTTCTTAACCGCCGTATTTATTTTCTCAAGAGCTTTGCCGTATTTTTCCGCTCTTCCCGGATCTGCATTTACCCACTCCATAAATTCGGCCTCGTCTGCAGCTCTGCGTTCTACAACTTTCAGTTTATCGAAAGTTTCGTTCATTCCTATCCATTTTTTCCAGCCGTTTGAAGAACCTGCATATTTGCTGGAATACTGTATCCTTATTTTAGGATCCGCCTGCATGTCTTCCATCCAGATGTCCTGCTTGATGCCTCTTGTATAGATGCTTATGGCATTATTAATATCCTGGGTCTCCTTAGCTTCTTCGGATGTCATAAACCTTGTCGTACGTCCGGGGAATCCCATTATCATTGTATAGTCGTTAGGCTTTATTCCTTTCAGAGATATTTTAAGAGACTGTTTAGGAATATAAGGTACGTTGTCCGGAGAATATTTTGCAGGATTATTATCTTTATCCGCGTATATCCTGAATACGGAAAAATCTCCCGTATGTCTCGGCCACATCCAGTTATCTGTATCGGCTCCGAACTTACCTATCGAGGACGGCGGAGCCCCTACAAAACGTATATCATAAAAAGTACGGCCGGTTATCAGGAAGTACTGATTACCGTTATAGAAATCGGTTACACGCGCTTTTAGCGTAGCATCTTTTGCAACGGCCTCTTTTACTATAGCTTCTACCTCTTTGTTGTAACGTTTCTTTTTATCCTCAGCGTTTTTTGCTTTTACAATGGCTTTCTCTATACGTGCCGTAACATCTGTAAATTTATCTATAAATGTAATGGTAAGTCCCTCTGCCGGAAGTTCTTCTTTAAGATTCATGGCCCAGTATCCGTCCTTCAGGTAATCATGTTCTACGGTACTTAGTTTCTGTATAGCCCCGTATCCGCAATGGTGATTTGTAAATAAAAGTCCTTTATCCGAAACTATTTCGGCAGTACAACCGCCTCCGAATTGAACTATGGCATCTTTCAGGCTGGAATTGTTAATGCTGTAAATCTCTTCTGCAGAGAGCTTAAGCCCCATTTCCTGCATCTTTTTTATGTTCAACTTCTCCAATAACGGAAGCATCCACATACCCTCGTCACCCTTAACCGGCAGGGAGCCTAGCACAAGGGCGAAAATCAGTAATAAGCTAATTTTTCTCATGTTTATAAATTTTATGTGCAATATATGATTATATTTATATCCCGATAAAAATTCAAATGTAGAAAAATGAGAGCGGAAAAACAAGGAGAGAAAACCAATTCTTTAAAAATTCTTATTGCAACCGATAAATTTAAGGGGAGTCTTACCTCTCTGGAAGCGGCGCAGGCAATACGGAGAGGAATAGAGAAATATGCCGAGGATAAGTCTCTTAATATAAGATCAAATAACACATTAGTTAGAGATGACTTTTTTTTGAAAGAGAATATTAACTATAATGTTATACATTTTGATATTGTGGAAATTGCCGATGGCGGGGACGGAAGCGCTTCCGTTGTAAAGAAATATTGCGGACAAAGAGGAACAGGACGTTTTGCCGGAGTGGATTGCACGGCTGCCGGCCCGCTCGGAGAACGTATATACACATCTTATATAATATACGGTAAAAGTGCTTTTATAGAAATGGCGAAAATATCGGGACTGGAACTGTTGCCACGGGAAAAACGTAATCCTCTTTACACTACGACATACGGATTGGGGGAGGTTATAAAACATGCTCTGGGCAGAGGCGCAGATGAAATAACGCTTTCCATTGGGGGAAGTGCTACCAACGACGGTGGTTCCGGCATGTTGCAGGCTTTGGGTGTTGTTTTTTCGGATGCCTGCGGCAACCCTGTTACGGAAAACTATATGTGCGGGAAGGATCTGGAGCGTATTTCTGCTATAGAGATACCGGAGAATATTCTTGTTAATTGCAACGGGGAAAAGGCCGTTCTGAATGTGATATGCGATGTAACCAATCCCTTGTTGGGAGATAACGGAGCTACTATGGTGTACGGTACGCAAAAGGGCGCCACTGCCGCTATAAAACAGAGGCTTGAGACCGGAATGGAGAATTATATTCGCGCGGATATTATACAAAACGGAACGGCAGCCGGGATTAACCGCTCTCCTGCGGCGTTGTCGGCTGCCGTTCCCGGAGCAGGAGCCGCCGGGGGCACGGGCTTTGCCGCGATGTATTTTTTGGGGGGCGCCCTGATAAGCGGATGGAAATATTTTGCATCTCTCACACGGCTTGAAGAGAGGATCGCATCTTCCGATATTGTAATAAGCGGTGAGGGCAAAATAGATTCGCAAAGTTTTCAGGGGAAAGTTATAGACGGAATCTCCCGGCTGGCTGCAAAATATAATAAACCGCTGGTGCTTTTCTGCGGCGTAAATGAAGCCGGAGCGGATAACGGCTTTTTGTCGGGAATAAAAATATACGGACTCGACTCTCTGGAGCCGGATATTGACCGGTCTATGGCTGATGCCGGCAGGTTATTATCGGAACTGGCCGGACATGCCGCATGCCATCCGCCGTTTAATCTAAAATAAAAGAGGTTCTTCCTCCAACAGTTTATAGCTTATGCGGTGATAGGGGGTAACTCCGAATTTCTTTATGGCATCCCGGTGCGCTTTTGTAGGATATGCCATATTCCTGTCCCAGCCGTATTGAGGATATTCTTCTGCAAGCCTTTGCATATATTCATCCCTGTGAGTCTTGGCCAGTACGGAAGCAGCGGCAATAGAAGCGTATTTTCCGTCCCCTTTTATCACGCAGGTATGAGGGATGTTCCGGTATTTATAAAAACGGTTCCCGTCTACCAGAATAGCTTCCGGCCTTACACGGAGTTTATCCAATGCGCGGTGCATCCCGGTAATGGAAGCCCGCAGGATATTGATTTCGTCGATTTCTGCCGGAGAGACGGCGCAAACATTCCATGAAACGGCTTCCCTCTCTATTATCGGACGTAATTGTTCCCTTTGTTTTACCGATAATTGTTTGGAATCATTCAGGAGCGGATGATAGAAATCGGGAGGCAGAATTACGGCGGCGGCAAATACCGCCCCTGCCAGACACCCTCTGCCGGCTTCATCGCAACCGGCTTCTATAACCCCTTCCGCCATGAAAGGGAGCAGTTTGATTACAGGTTTCATCTATATATGGTTATTAAAGAAACAAAGATAATTAATAACAATGTAATTTAGTTTGCTGTACAGTCTTATTATTAATGGAATTCTAATGTCACTTCAACATAATTTTAAGTATAAAGAATCTTTATTATATCACAGCATGATTAGAACCTATCTTCAAAGGAACGGATGTCGTTTTTAATCATAACACTATCCCTATAAATAATTATTTTACATAGTTAAATCTCCTAGTTTTAGGGATTGATGCATGTTGGAGCAGAATCTATCTTTGCCGCAGTTTTATTTCTGTAGAAAACAGCTAATTTTAAAAACACTCAATTAAAAATGAAAATCAGATTTTTTTATGTAATTGCGGCGATACTACTTTCTGTAGCCGCCGTAGCACAGAACACTACAATCAAAGGAACAGTTACATTTTCCGACAATACTCCTGTAATCGGAGCCAACGTTATCCTTAAAGGTTCCTCAAGAGGCGCCGCAACCGATGTTAAAGGACGTTACGAACTAAAAAACGTAAATCCAGGGAATTATTCTATTGTGGTTTCTTTTGTAGGATACGAATCGCAGGAAAAACCTGTAACAGCAATACAGGGAAACAATATAGAAGAAAATTTTGTATTTACGGAAACTACAAAAGAACTGGATGAGATTACGGTTTCGGCATCCTCTATTTTAGGAAGTAAACATGCCGTTCTGAATCGCACCGGATCTGGATATTATGTGTCGAAAGAAGAACTCGGCAAATTTAATTATACCGATATTAACCGTATATTGGCAAGCGTGCCGGGAGTAAACCTGTTTGAAGAAGACGGATTCGGACTGCGTCCCAATATCAGCTTAAGAGGTTCGTCTCCGATCCGTACATCAAAGATAACCATTATGGAAGACGGAGTATTGGCTGCGCCCGCTCCCTATGCTTCTCCCGCCGCTTATTATTTCCCGACGGCAGGAAGAATGGATGCTGTTGAGATATTGAAAGGCAGCAGCCAGATTCAATACGGGCCGTTTACCACCGGCGGAGCCATAAACTTCATTTCGGTTCCCGTTCCTGCTAAACTAAGCGCAAGTATGAGAACTTCTTACGGAAGTTTCAATACAAGTAACCTGAGAGCCACCGTGGGTAATTCTCATAAATATGCAGGCTATGTGGTGGATTTCCTTAAATATCGTTCCGACGGATTCAAGTCAATTGACAATCACGCAAAAAAGGGATTTGACAGAAACGATATAACAGCTAAATTGAGGTTAAATACCGATATGGATAAGGATATGAACCATTCGTTAACATTAAAGTTCCAATACTCCGATGAAGATTCTGATGAAACATATCTCGGAATCACGGAAGCCGACTATAAAGCCTCTCCATTTAAACGTTACGCCGCGTCTGCGGTAGACCGTATGAAAACGAACCATAAACAATTCACGGCAACGTATATTTTCAATATTAACCGGAATCTGTCCGTAAGGGCTGTAGGATATTACAATACATTTTACCGTAATTGGTATAAACTCGATAAAGTAAATATAGGTGACAAAGCGCCATCAATGGCTGCTGCTCTGGAAGATCCGGCTAAATATGCAGAAATAGTGGAGGTTATGAAAGGACTGAAAGATACTCAGAAAAGTCCGCTTAATGTGAAAGCGAACCAACGCGAATACGTATCGAAAGGAGTACAGGTTCGCACGAATTATAGTTTCAATATCGGTAATACACGCAACGATGTGGAAGCCGGCATACGTTTGCACCAGGATACGGAAGACCGTTTTCATCATGTGGATAAATATGACATGATAAAATCGGGCATGGTATTGGGTGTTGCGGGAAAACCCGGTTCGGACGATAACCGGCTTATCAAGGCCGGGGCTTTTGCGGGTTATATACTTTATAAATTTACATACGGGAATCTTCAAATTACGCCGGGATTGCGTTACGAATACATTACGATCTCGCAAGATGATTACGGTAAAAAAGACCCCGATAGAAAAGGATACGCATTAAAGAAAATCGAAAACAAGGTTGGGGGGACTTTTATTCCGGGTATAGGTGTCAATTATCGTTTCTCTCATCGTCTTTCCGCTTTTGGCGGGATACACCGCGGCTTTGCGCCTCCGGGGGTAAAAGCAGATACGAAGCCCGAAAACAGCGTCAATTATGAATTGGGTGCGCGTTTGATGAGCGGCTCGCTGTATGTTGAAGCAGTCGGGTTTATGAACCAATACAGCAATTTATTGGGCAGCGATATGGCTGCAACGGGTGGAAGCGGCACGCTCGACCAGTTTAATGCAGGAAAAGTAGATGTCGGCGGTCTTGAATTTCTGGTTAATTATAATCTTATGCCACGCTATAGCAGGTTGAAACTTCCATTGGGGTTATCATATACACTTACAAAAACACGTTTCAAGAATGCATTTAAAAGCGACGTTTGGGGCGAAGTAAAAGAAGGCGACGAAATACCGTATATTTCCAAACATCAATTAGCGGCAAACATCGGACTGGAATATGATAAAATCAACCTGGCGTTAAACGCCCGCTATAATTCGGGGTTCAGAACCAAAGCGGGAAAAGGAGATATTCCGGCAGCCCGGAAAGCCGGGAACAGTTTTATTGTAGATCTTACAGGCAAATATAACCTGAACAGGCATATCGGAATTTCGCTATCGGCGATTAATCTGTTCGATAACCGTTACATCGTATCCCGCACACCGGCAGGAATACGTCCGGGTATGCCACGCGGATTATATGCCGGGTTATCTATCACGTATTAACCGGCGGGTTTACATCCGCAAAGTATCAGGAGCGATTCCAGATGCCTCTCCAACTTTTCCTGCAGAGAAAGATGCGGTCTGCCTTTAAAGTACCTCTCTCTCCGGACTGTATCCGTTAAAGAAAAAAGTGTGGCACCTGAAAGTTCTTCCCCTACCGGCAGGATAATCAGATTAAATGTAATCCGCTCATTATTTATAGTTCCCTTAATGCGGATACTCCTGTGCGGATATATACTGCTACCCCTGAAAGAATCTCTGTAAAAAGAGACGGGTACGCATATTCTTTCTTTACGTACGCCTATGCCGGTTAGAACGATAAGATTCCCTTCCCGCAGCAACGTTGCATTTTTACCCCGATATAAACAAAAGGTGCAGGCCCCGTCCGGTTCTTTTACGCTGTTGCAGGCCGTAATAAGAATGACAATAAGCGTCAGCCTGAATATGATTCCAAATAAATATACCATGTGACAGCCAGGTTATATCGCATATAACGGGTTATTGCGGGAATCCCCCCATTGAGTCTTTTATATGATGTTCCTGATAGGGGGTTTTAACAGCAGGGACGTTATTGTCCCGTAATAAAAGAGTACGCCGATGACTGTAATAAAAGAGAAAAAAAGATATTTGAAACCTGTAATTATATATTTAATATTATGCTCGGTTTTTTCATCTGAAATATTCGCCCGTAAACAGGATTCTCTAAGGAACTATTCTTCAGGGACGCCGTTTACATACAGGCAACTTATCGTGCCGGTATTATGTATAGGGGTTGGGACTTTGAGTCTTAAACAAAACTGGACCGGTATGCCGAATCAAAAGATCCGCTCCGTTCTCTCCCGCCCCGGCGTTCCCGTCAGAATAGATGACTATCTCCAGTATATGCCTGTGGTCTTGTCGTACGGTCTTAATGCTTTAGGGGTTAAAAGTAAAAACAACCTTCTTGACCGCACTATTCTGCTTGCATCTTCTTACTTGATTATGAGCGTATCAGTAACGGCGATCAAGCGTGTTGCCGGTATTCGTCGTCCCGATGTTGCCGTTTTTAATTCATTCCCGTCGGGACACGCTGCCACGGCTTTTATGGGGGCGGAATTTTTACGTATGGAATATAAAGATACCAATCCCTGGATAGGTTTTGCCGGTTATTCTATGGCAATACTTACCGGAGTGCTGCGTATCTATAACGACCGACACTGGACGACCGATGTACTTGCCGGAGCCGGTATCGGGATACTGAGCACCAGGATTTCATATTGGATCTTCACCGATAAAAACGGACTATTTAAAAGAAAGCAGAAACGGAATAAAGTAATTATGGCCGCGATGCCTTATTACGGAAAGGGGGCGGTGGGAATTTGCGGTGAAATCAGATTTTGAACAGAACATAATCCCTTGATGAAACTTTACGGTTTGGGTTTGCTGTAAGATTCTAGTTTTTCTCTCTGAAGCGCTATCAACTGTTCCAGATAAGCTATATATTTGTCTTTTGCTTCGATTTTCTTCGTAAGTTCTTCTATCTTCCGCAAATGATTTAAAGAATATTCGGCTCTTGTATTTTCCATGTCAAAAATGAGATCGTCACATGGAACCTCCAGAATATCTGCAATATCATCCAGCCTTGAACTTACAAGGTTGGTATCGCCTTTCTCTATTTTCCGGTAAGAATTAAGAGAGATGTCGAGTCTGTCGGCCATGTATTCCTGGGAATAGCCTTTTATTCTTCTCTGCTCGTAAATACGGCGTTTTATATTTGCGTTTTTATTCATAACCACAAAACTATTACATATAGTTGTAGGGTATAAGCATAGGATATATGCTAAATATACAACTAGAGGGTGTAATTGTTGGGTTGGCATTGCTTTTTAGAAAAAAAAACATTAAATTTGAATTCTGTACTATAAAAAAGAGTAAACATTTAATTATAAACAACTTAAAGATAATAAAACCAAGATGAAAACTTATGACACCAAGAATGTTAGGAACGTTGTCCTGTTAGGAAGTTCCAAATCCGGTAAAACTACATTGGCGGAGACTATGATGTTTGAAGGAAAAGTTATTGACCGCAGAGGGACAATAGAGGGGAAAAATACGATAAGTGACAATACGGAAATAGAACAGATATATCAGAGGTCTATCTATCCTACCCTGTTATATACGGAATTTATGGATAATAAATTCAATATTATAGATACTCCCGGGTCGGATGATTTCGTAGGCGGCGTATATTCTGCATTTTCGGTTGCCGAAACGGGGATATTGCTGGTGAACGCTG
Source organism: uncultured Muribaculaceae bacterium (assembly GCA_964449975.1). Lineage (GTDB taxonomy): Bacteria > Bacteroidota > Bacteroidia > Bacteroidales > UBA932 > Egerieousia. Next base: position 34,245 of record CAYVED010000005.1, on the reverse strand, counting down.
CCCAGGGGGTTGAGGTAGGAACGGAGATAGTTGCCCGCCATGCCATCAAACATCAGAAACCTATTATTATAGGCGTAAACCAGTTGGATCATGAGAAACAGGACTGGCATGCTACTGTCGAGTCTCTGAAACAGACATTCGGAAATAAGGTGGTATTGGTGCAATACCCTGTCGATCCGGGTAATTCGTTCAGCAGTTTTATAGATGTCCTTAAAATGAAAATGTATAAATTCAAGGATGATAACGGATCGAGGGAATCATTTGAAATTCCGCAAGAATACATGGACGAAGCGCAGGAGCTACATCAACAACTGGTGGAGATGAGTGCGGAAAATGACGAGACCTTAATGGAGATATTTTTCGATAAAGGGGTTCTTACCGAAGATGAAATAAGAAGCGGAATGAAAATAGGAATGAGGAAAGGGGATATAATGCCGGTATTCTGTTTATCCGCAAAGAAAGATATAGGCGTTAAAAGGCTTATGGAGTTTACGATCAATGCCGCTCCGGCTCCGGATACTAATGAAAACGAACTGAAAGAAGGCACGAAAGTTAAAGTGGACGTAAACGGCCCTACTTCTATTTTTATATATAAAACCGCTATGGAGCCGCATTTGGGCGAGGTGTCGTATTTTAAAGTAATGTCGGGGAAACTTACGGAAGGGATGGATCTGGTGAATCCGGAGACCGGATCGAAGGAGAGGATTGCAGCCATTTATGCGGCCGCAGGAAAGAAAAGGGAGAAAATTTCCGAAGTTATGGCGGGAGATATAGCCTGTACGGTAAAACTGAAATCTGTAAAAACAGGCCAGACTCTTAATTCGGGCAACTGTGAGTTCGTATTCAAGCCTACAAAATTTCCCAAACCTAAATTCCGTACGGCAATAAAGGCCAAAGACGAGAAAGATGATGAAAAACTGGGGGAAATCCTTAACAGGGCAAATGCGGAAGATCCTACGATTATAGTGGAATATTCAAAAGAGCTTAAACAGATTATTCTCAGCGGACAGGGAGAGCATCATATCAATATCCTGAAATGGACTATTAACAACTTGCATAAAATGGAGATAGAACTTTATCCTCCTAAAATACCGTACAGGGAGACGATTACCAAAATTGCGACAGCCGATTACCGTCATAAGAAACAATCGGGCGGAGCGGGACAGTTCGGAGAGGTTCACCTGCTTATAGAACCTTATGTAGAGGGAGCGCCGCAGAATAACAAATTCAAGGTGAACGGCCAGGATATGGTACTGAACATAAAGGGGAAAGAGGAATATCCTCTCGAGTGGGGCGGAAAACTGGAATATTATAACTGTATCGTGGGCGGAGCTATAGACGCAAGATTCATGCCTGCTATACTTAAAGGTATAATGGAAAAAATGACCGAAGGCCCTCTTACCGGCTCTTATGCCCGCGACATAAAGGTTTACGTATATGACGGCAAAATGCACCCGGTGGATTCTAATGAGCTGGCATTTAAACTCGCCGGCAGAAACGCTTTCAAGGAAGCATTCAAGAAAGCAGGCCCTAAAATAATGGAACCTATTTACAATGTGGAAATATTTGTTCCCGGAGATTGTATGGGTGATGTTATGAGCGATCTTCAGAACAGGCGCGCCATGATAGAGGGCATGAGCAGTGAGAAAGGCTTCGAAGTGCTTAAAGCCAGGGTTCCGTTGGCAGAAATGTATAAATATTCAACCACTCTCAGTTCGCTTACAAGCGGAAGGGCTACGTTCTCGATGTCGTTTGCAGAGTATCAGCAGGTTCCTTCCGATGTACAGGAAAAATTACTGAAAGCATACGAGGCTATGGAAAAAGAGGAATAACCGTCTGTTACGTCCTTGTTATTATTAAAGAGGAGGTTGTTTGCAAATCAATCGGACGGCAACGTTCTGAAGCCGGAATACGCTATGTATGGCGGTAATACCGGGATTGATTTCGGACAACCTTCTTGCGGTAAAAGCGTGATAAAATGATAGAATGTAAAGAGATAAAAAAATCATACGGAGAATTGCAGGTGCTTAAAGGTATAAACCTTAGAATAGAACCTGCGGAGGTAGTAAGCATAGTGGGTGCGAGCGGTGCCGGAAAGTCTACATTATTGCAGATAATGGGTTCCCTTTTGTATCCCGACAGCGGGAAGGTCATTATAGACGGGGTAGATATTTTCTCTCTCTCTTCCGATAAGTTATCGGTGTTCAGAAACAGGAAAATAGGCTTTGTATTCCAGTTCCACCATCTGCTGCCGGAGTTTACTGCTCTGGAAAACGTTATGATGCCTGCCCTTATTGCCCGGTCTAATTCCGGCCGCAGGATATTTGCGGAAGCAGAACCGGAAAAGTGGAGCGAAAAAGCTATAAGGGAGAGGGCGCGGCGGATACTCTGCGACCTGGGACTGGAGGAGCGTACGGATCATAAGCCGTCGCATATGAGTGGCGGGGAGCAGCAGCGTGTGGCCGTTGCCAGGGCACTTATAAACAAACCGGCGGTATTGTTTGCAGACGAACCCTCGGGGAATCTCGACAGCAAGAACAAGGAGGAGCTTCACCGGCTGTTTTTCGATCTGAGGGAAAAGTACGGTCAGACAATAGTTATCGTAACGCATGAGAAAGAGTTGGCGCAGATGTGCGACCGGTGTATGGTAATGAAAGATGGACAGTTTCAGATTTAAGCAATTTACCGTAGAGCAGGGTAATTCCGCTATGCGGGTAAATACCGACAGCGTTTTGCTGGGAGCCTGGATGAGTCTTCCCGATAATCTTCCGGCAGATTTTAACGAAAAAGACTGCCGGGAGCAAAACGGTTTGCGGGAATATTGCGGCCAGGATGTACATAAAGGCCTGGATCTGCTTGATATAGGTACAGGCACGGGCGTTCTGGCTCTTATGGCCGCGCAAAGGCTGGCCGCGATTAACCGCAGGACGGGATTATCTCCGGCAGGAGAGGGCGGTATGTTTATTAATGCTCTGATAGATGCGGTTGAGATAGATGAAAGTTCGTACAGGGATGCCGTTAAGAACTTCTCGGCTTCTCCCTGGGGAGGAGGTGATTACGGTATAATTCTGGAGGCGCGTCTTTGCTCATTGCAGCAGATACCGGGGTTATTGCCGGGGAAGAAATATGATTATATATTCTCGAATCCGCCTTATTTTATAAATTCCCTTAAATCTCCGGAACAGTCCCGTTCTAATGCCCGCCATACCGATATGCTCTCTCAAAGCGAATTGATAAGATATTCTTTAAAATTGCTTAAAAAGGGAGGACGGCTCGCTTTGATACTTCCGGCGGAGGAAGGAGAGTTATTTCTTGAAAAAACAGTTTTTTTGTTTAATAACGCCCGTAAACGTCCCGGAGAGTTTGCATTGCATCCGGTCAGGTTATGTCGTGTACGTACTACCGGAATAAAAAAGCCCGGTAGGTATCTTATGGAATTTATGTTTGCAGAAGGTACATTAAACACTCTTTTTGTAAAAGAGGAACTGGTGGTTGCGGAAGGAGGCGATTATACTTCCGGATACCGGGAACTTACCAAAGAATTCTATCTGAAATTCTGATTGTTTAAATTTATAATATAATTAGAACTTTAAATTTATGAAACTTTTATATCCTGAAGAACATCTTTCATGTGTGAATTATCACTCCGATAAAAGCGTGGGATTCAGCTTTCACAGCCTTAGTAAAGATGAAGATTTTATGCTTTTAGACAAAAAAATGAACTATATTCTCTTTTTGCAGAGCGGCAAAATGAGGCTTTCATTTAAAGAAGTGGAGAGTAAAGAACTTTACGGCGGTGAGATGATATATATTCAGGCGAATCATCATGGACAGGGTTTTGCCGGAGATGATTCCGAATTTATATTATTAGGGTTCGATAATAGTCACTTGAATCTGTGCGACGAATTTGCAATAGAGAATATTTCCATATATACAGCCCCGTCATCCCATAAATCTGTTTCTATTCCGATATATCCTCCCATGCAGATGGTTCTGGACAGCGTAAGATTTTATCTGAATAATAAAATAAGTTGTATCCACCTGCATTCCATAAAACAAAAGGAAGTATTCCTTATTTTCAGGACTTTTTACACCAGGGAAGAGAATGCGGACTTTTTTGCCCCTTTACTTACCCCTTAATTGCTTTATGAGCATTACCCTGAACTTTTCTTCCGCACTGAATACCTTTGCGGCTTTACGTAGCGGAAGAACTTTTTTAAAGTCGTTAAAGTAAGAGATGTAAAGATCTCCCTCTTTTTTAAAGCTCTTTATATAGGTGTCCGATAAAGCCTCTATCTCCGCATCCGGAACGGGAGGATTTTCGTCAAGCGCTTTATTAAGCTTTTCAAGATTTCTCATTATCTCCTTTCTCGCTTTTCCGCGTGCATGCCAACTGGCATTATATACCGGCCAGAATTTTTCGGCCTCTTGCGGGGTAAGATTCAGTTCCTGGGTAAAAAATGCTATTTTCTGTGCGCTTATTTCCTCTTTTGAAGGATGGCGTTTTTCCGTCTTTTTTTGTTCCTGGTTTTGTATGGACCCGGATACGGAGTGCTTATCATCGGGACATATTATACCGTCCGAAATCACCGACGATTCCCTGCACCCTTCACAGTGTTTTGTATTGGCGCTTTGGGCGGTTAATGCTGTATTTGATATGGCAAAAAGCGCAACGGCAATTAAAAGTTTCATATATATAATTGATTATTTGTTATCTTCATTCTAATGCGGCAAGTATCGTAAAGGACGGTACGTTGCTCTCTATCAAATATTGTTCTATCTCTTCTTTGTTTACGGGAGGCGGTACTATATCTATCGTCTCCAGCGTTTCCGCAGGATATGTATAATATGCTCCGTAGTATTGTAGCAGTTCTTCGTCCGACAGGGATTCTTTTGGAATATCGGTACGATCCTCAATGGATGCAGTATTATCCGGGACGATCGTCTGTTTTAAGGGGCCGTTGTGTGTTCCTGTAATATATAATATGCTGTAACCTAGTCCGAATACAAGAGCGAACATCGCAGCCATAGCAAATGCCGTCCGTAAAGCAGGAGGAACAGGATTCTTTTTTTCCGCCGTATTATGTATCCGGGCATGCAACTGCTCTTCCATACGGCTGAAATATTCATCGGGAACGGTAAAAGGATTGTTTTTAAGGGAGGTAGTATTCAGAATGTCATTACTGTTCCCCTTATCAATCCTGTTGTCTATATGTTTGTTCCTGTTCATATTGTTCGTTATGCTGTTTAGACTGTTGTTTTTTAAAAAGGATTAATTCCGTTTAAAGTTATTCGTCGAAATTCTCTTCAAGTTCGGTTTTAATTTTTTTATAGGCATGATGATAAGAAGCTTTCAGCGCTCCTACGGAGGTGTTCATTATTTCCGATATTTCTTCATATTTCATCTCCTGGAAATATCGCAGATTGAATACTGCCCGTTGTTTGTCGGGCAACTTGATTATTGCTTTATGCAGGGCGTATTGCAACCGGTCTCCGTTAAAACTTTTGTCGCTCCGCAGTTTATTTTCCATTATCATATCGTAACTGCTTAACGAGATAACCGATGAAAACCGCTTCTTTTTTAGAAATGTAAGTGTCTCATTTGTAGCTATGCGATATAACCACGTATATAATTTGGATTCTTCCCTGAATTTGGGCAGACTTTTCCATACTTTTATGAATGTGGTCTGTAAAAGATCGTTGGCATCATCATGGGAGCTTGTGAGCTTCCTGATGTGCCAATATAATCTTTCACTGTATTTACGTACAAGGAGGTTAAAGGCATACTCCTGCCTGCCATCTTCTCTATATGCTTTAAGTATCTCCGTGTCTTCCACCGGTGTAATTGTTTGTAAGGTGTAATAGAAATTACAAAAATTGTGCTGTTCTATTTGCGGGCGATAACTTTTTTTGCGGATTTTATTATATGCTCTGCATCAAGTCCGTAGGCTTTCATAAGTTCGGAAGGGGTTCCGCTTTGTCCGAACTTGTCATTTATAGCCACATATTCTACGGGGGCAGGTTCGAAAGCGGCTAGTGTCCCTGCTATAAGCTCTCCTAATCCTCCGGCTATAAAGTGTTCTTCCGCAACCACTGCCGCTCCGGTTTTTGCAACCGATTCCAGAACGGCTTTTGTATCGAGAGGTTTGATCGTATGTATATTTATCACCTCCGCATATATTCCCTCTTTCTCCAATGCTTCGGCGGCTTGTATAGCTTCCCATACGAGATGTCCGGTCGCAAAAACCGTAACATCTTTTCCTTCTGTCAGTTTAAGGGCTTTTCCTATTTCAAGTTTCTGGTCTTCAGGAGTGAAATTAGGAACTGACGGCCGTCCGAACCTTAAATATACCGGGCCTTTATACTCTCCGGCTGCAATAGTTGCGGCTTTTGTCTGGTTGTAATCGCACGGATTTATCACAACCATGTTCGGCAACATTCTCATCAGTCCCATATCTTCGAGTATCTGATGGGTGGCACCGTCCTCGCCTAAGGTTATTCCCGCATGGGAAGCGGCGATTTTTACATTATTGTCCGAATAGGCTATGCTTTGGCGGACCTGGTCGTAAACGCGGCCTGTGGCGAATGCGGCAAAAGAACCTACAAACGGGATTTTCCCCGTCAGGGCCAGTCCCGCTCCTACGCCTATCATATTTGCTTCCGCAATACCCGATTGGAAAAATCTGTCGGGATGCGCCTTTGCAAACGCCTCCATTTTTAATGATCCGGTAAGATCGGCGCAAAGCGCCACCACGTTTTCGTTTTCATTGCCTAATACAGACAAACCGGCTCCAAAGCCACTTCTGGTGTCCTTGTTGCCGGTATTTATGAATTGTTTTCTTTCCATTATAGTTGTTTAAGATATTTAGTATTGTTATGTTTGTTCGGCAGTCATTGTATTTCCTTAAAATAGAGATACGTAAAGGCCCACATTAAAGTAGAACGCCTGTCTGTTGTCTATTTTGATATTTCCGAATGTACTGCTGTTGGTGCTCCAGTTGTAACCTGCCGTTACATTTGCTCCCCAGTTGGCATCCCGTCCGAAAGGAATCAGTATGCCTGCTTCGGGAGACAACAGGAATCCCCACGTGTTATTCCATGCGTCTATATCCTGAATTATAATGTGCTCGCCTGCACTTAACGCCCCCATACCCAATCCGGCATAAGCCTTTATGAATCTGTCGGGAGTAAAAAAGTATTTTACCTGCGCTTTAAGCGGAAATACCTGTGTGTATCTGTATTGTGCCGCATTAACAGCAGTGAAGTCATTTGGACGGTAAATCTTTTGTCCAATCTTCTGATGGTAATTGTTATATGTGAAATCGACACCTACCGCCAGCCTTTGCGTTACAAAATACGCCCAGTTGATATTTATACCTTCGAAGCTCATTTTTGAAACAAAATCTCTCGAACTTCCAAGCGGAACGCTCATCTGGTAATTGAGTGAGAAAATCTGTCTCATATTGTTGCCGTAAGATTGTGCTTTCCCCATGCTAACACAACTTAAGCCTATTGCCATAATCAAAATTATTTTCTTCATATACTCTTAATGTGTTAAATTATTTAGGAGGCAGTATTGTGAATACCTCGTTAATTGATGATGATAATTGTGCCTGTGAATGCGTACCGTTAAGGATGCTTCTTATCAAGCCGTGCCATACGATAGGTACGGTAGGTTCGGTAGCGACATTAACCATGTCTGCAATTTCAATTATCACACTTCCCGTAGTATAGGAAGAAACAACGGTTGGCATGTGGTAAGGATAGTACGGATACCAGGAACCCCAGGGATAATAGTAGTAATCCCACCACCAGTTCCAGTCGTTCCAGTAACCGGGATAAATGGTCGTGTTTGTAGACTGGATGTAAGATACGTCTACAATAAGATTCGGATTTCCGGATGCTTCTATCATCTTATATCCGTATTTGTCCATATTCTGAACAACCTGCGCAATTATCATATCCGTTGTGTCATTGCGGAGTCTGAACTTCTTTCCGTTATATACAACAGATATTGAGTCTGTAATCGCATAAGTCTGAAACTTTGAGAAGTCTGCGGTTTCAGATTTGTAAGCAACCGTGAGAATCTGATCCTGTGTCTCATCGAGTGCGCCCGGTCCCCAGTTACATGAGGTAACGGCGACGCTTACAAAAACAAATAGTGCTAATTTAAATATTCTCATACATTATTATATATTTATTAAAACTGTATATAATAACAGAGTTCAGCACGGGTTGTTCAAGCCTTCAAAGAACTTATTATCAATAGGATCGGATTTTAGAAGTCTCCGAGTGTTTCATTTAATTGTGAAAGCGCTTTATCCTGTTGTTCGGGTTTCGGAGCTTTTCCGTGCCATTCGCAGGTACCTTCCATGAAATCTACACCCTTGCCCATAATCGTTTTCATAAGTATCATTACAGGCTTTTCCTGTTCCGCTTCCATTTGTTTGGCACGATTGAATGACGCGAGTATTTTTTCCATATTATGACCGTCGCATACGATTACGTTCCAGCCGAATGCTTTCCATTTGGCTTCAAGGTCTCCTATGCCCATAACCGATTCGGTGGTTCCGTCTATCTGTTGTCCGTTCCAGTCGGTGATAGCTATGAGATTATTGAGTTTATGGTGAGCGGCGAACATTGCGGCCTCCCATATCTGTCCTTCTTCGGTTTCTCCGTCTCCCACCAGCACGTATACATAGTTATTCTCTTTATCCAGCCTCTTGCCCAAAGCCGCTCCCGCAGCAACGGAAAGTCCCTGTCCGAGAGAGCCTGCTGCCTGGTACACTCCCGGCAATCCTTTGTCTACGGAAGGGTGTCCCTGCAAACGGCTTCCGAAAACCCTGAAAGAGGAGAGTTCTTTTATCGGAAAATATCCGCTGCGGGCCAGAGTGCTGTAGAAAACCGGGGAAATATGCCCTGCGGATAGGAAGAACATATCATTTCCTTTTCCGCTTCTGTCCCATTTTTCCGGGGAATGCTTCATTTCACTGAAAAAAAGGGCGGTCATTATATCCGTACTGCTGAGACTTCCACCCGGATGTCCGCTTTGCGCAGCCGTTACCATTCTTATAATATCTCTCCTTATCTGAGATGCTATATCACTGAGCTTTTGAATATTAGACATAAAATGCTGATTTTTTATTTTTGCGAATTTAGTTTATAATTTGTTAAAAAACAAGCTGTTTTACTAATAAATAATAAGCGGAACGGACGGTCTTAAAAATACCGTAAAAATGTGTATATTTGCAGGCTATTATCTTCTCCCGAATAATACAAAAAGCAGGGTAATCGTTTATTGATAAATATTTAAGTTAGATGAAAAATATAAGGAACTTTTGCATTATAGCCCATATTGACCACGGAAAAAGTACTTTGGCCGACAGATTGCTCGAAGCCACTAATACTCTTTCGGAGAGAGAGATGGAGAACCAGGTGCTGGACTCTATGGATTTGGAGAAAGAGAAAGGCATTACTATAAAGAGCCACGCCATACAAATGGAATATAGCAGGGGCGGTGAAAATTACACTCTTAATCTGTTGGATACGCCGGGGCATGTGGATTTCTCCTATGAGGTTTCCCGCGCTATCGCCTCCTGTGAAGGGGCGCTTTTAATAGTTGATGCCACGCAGGGGATACAGGCGCAGACGATTTCAAATCTTTATCTGGCATTAAACCATGATCTGGAAATCATCCCGATAGTAAATAAGATAGATATGGATGCGGCTATGGTGGAGGTTGTGAAGGATCAGATTATAGATCTTATCGGTTGTAAGGATGAAGACATACTTCTTGCCAGCGGCAAAACGGGGCAGGGCGTTCCTGATATACTGGATGCCATAGTGGATAGGGTTCCGTCTCCTAAAGGCGATCCGGATTCCCCTTTACAGGCGTTGATCTTCGACTCGGTGTTCAATTCGTTCCGGGGAATCATCGCATATTTTAAAGTTGAAAACGGTTCGATAAAAAAGGGGGATAAAGTCAAGTTCTTCAATACGGGAAAGGAATATGTAGCTGATGAAGTGGGAGTTCTCAGGATGAAGCTGTGTCCGAAAAATGAGATTAAAACCGGAGATGTGGGATATATAATATCAGGAATAAAAAGTGCGGTTGAGGTAAAAGTGGGAGATACTATTACAAAATGCGATAACCCCTGTTCGCACGCTATTGCCGGATTCGAAGAAGTCAAGCCTATGGTATTTGCCGGGGTTTATCCGGTTGAGACGGATGAATATGAGGATCTGAGAACTTCTCTGGAGAAATTGCAGCTTAACGATGCTTCCCTTGTTTTCGAGCCTGAAAGTTCCCTTGCACTGGGTTTCGGGTTCCGTTGCGGGTTCCTGGGGCTGCTGCATCTTGAGATTGTGCAGGAGCGTCTGTTCAGGGAGTTCGATATGGATTGCATTACTACCGTTCCTAACGTCTCTTATAAAGTATATACCGTTAAAGGAGAGGTATTGGATGTGCATAATCCTTCGGGCCTTCCGGCCGTTACCCTGATAGACCATATAGAGGAGCCTTATATACGCGCCCAGGTAATATCCAAAAGCGAATTTTTCGGGGCTATAATGAAGTTGTGCCTTGATAAAAGAGGCGTTCTGACTAGCCAGCATTTTCTAACCAGCGAGCGCGTAGAGCTTAATTTTGATATGCCTTTAGCAGAGATAGTATTTGATTTCTACGATAAGTTAAAATCTATATCAAAGGGTTACGCTTCTTTTGATTATCATGTTACGGGGTATAAGGATGCGGATCTTGTAAAACTGGATATTCTTCTTAACGGGGAACCGGTGGACGCTCTTTCAAGTCTCATCCACAAGGATCATTCGTATGATTTCGGTCGGAAAATGTGCGAAAAACTGAGAGAACTTATACCGCGCCAGCAGTTCGATATAGCTATACAGGCGGCTATCGGAGCTAAGATTATCGCCAGGGAAACCGTTAAGGCCGTTCGTAAGGACGTTACCGCAAAATGTTACGGAGGGGATATTTCAAGAAAACGAAAACTTCTGGAGAAACAGAAAAAAGGGAAACGCCGTATGCGCCAGGTTGGTAATGTAGAGGTTCCGCAGAGTGCTTTCATGGCGGTACTCAAGCTCGATTAGGTGTTGATATTTGAAAGGAATTCTGCGAATCCGCTGTAATTCTTCTCGCTGTTCCAGTTCTTTTCCCACTCCATGCGGGCGGCAGAACGTGCCTCTTCCTGTTTTTTATCGGGAAGCAGAATATTCCCTTTAATGGCTTTTTCCAGTTGTTCTATTGTAACATCCGGAGCGAGAAGCGTTCCGTAGGTACATTTTCCCCCGGTCGTTACCGCTGTACCGCCGTTATTTTCCCCGATACACCCGAACAGTTCTCCTACCCCGCCTACATTTGTCGCTATTACGGGGGTCCCGAAAGATAATGCTTCCATTACGGATACCGGTATGCCTTCGCTGCGGCTTACCTGTATGAAAAGTTCGGTTCGGTGCGTACTGTAATACTCCATAACTTTATCGTGGCTGAGGTTGCCGGTAAAGTTGGGGAAAATTACAGATGTCCCTGTCTTAAACAATCCCTTAACTTTTTCTAACAACGGGCCGTCTCCTATATGGGTCCATTTTATTTTTTTATAACCGGCTTCCGCCATCCTCTCTATAAACGGGATGTCCTGCTCTATTTTAAGGAGCGCTTTGGCTATCATATCAACTCTTTTCAGTTCTATTACGTTTGAGCAGCTTACAATATGAAAGAATTCCGTTGCCGGCGGGATCGTTTCAGGCATGCAGTGTGAGTGGCTTCCCAGTTTGTGCACTTTTATTTTATCGGGAAGGGTATCCGGATAATTTTGTTTTATATATTCCGCGCCGTTATTTGAAATCGGGACGGCATAATCGGTATTCTTATAAATGGATTTTCTGTAAGGGATATATCCTTTGGCCTCTTCATACAGATCCGAACCGTGAAATCTTACTATGAACTTCGGTGCATGTTTCAGCCGTTTTTTGATATAGGGTATAATCAGGGCGGATTTGTCCCCCCAGTACATATAAACGGCTGTGCTGTTTTTTATCTCTGCCGTAACATCTTTAATAACGCTCCGGTTATTGATAACGGAGTTTCTGAGCAGGGTATAATTTAGAAATATCCATAATTTCTTTCCCGACGAAAATACTTTCCTGCTGAAAAACTCCTTTATTGCCTCAATAGGAAAACGCGGCATAATTCCGTTAATCAGGAGCATCATTTTATCTTTATGATCGAAGTCGATAAGGGGACGTTTTACAATAACGTTACCGGGGATCGGACGTAGGGCGATGTTCCCGATATTTCCCGTTCCTCCCGGAATATATAACGGGAAAATGATTACTTTACTGAATTTTTGCGCGACAAACGGCAACTCTTCATGCAGGAAAGTTTCGCCCGTACCGTAGGGGTATGTATTTGTGAATATGATTAGTTTTGTCATGTTTGCAAATATATTAAAAAAGAATTACAACCTCAACAACCCCAACCGCTGCAACTTAAAGATTATCAATTGGCAGCAAAATTCAACACTATAGTGTTGAATTTTCAAATGCTCTGATAACCTTTAAGTTGCAGCGATTGGGGTGATGGGGGGGGAGATGCCGGGGGCTGTAATAAAAAAGTGTGCCTGAATGCCCAGACACACCTGATGGTATTGATTAATCCTGTACGGATTTTATTAAGATCTTCTTTGTTAGAGTTTTGCGAACTCTATGTCTTTCTGGCTTCTTGCAGCTAAAGCAGCATCTTTCTTAGCTGTTTCCAGTTGAGCTTTAGCCTCTGAAACGTTACCCTGACGTGCTGCTATAACGGCGCGCAGGTAAGCCGATTTAGGACAGGTCTTTCCTTTAAGGATAGAAGCTGCTTTACCCGTGTTGTTTGTAAGAACATTTGCAAGGGCCTCATTGAATGACTGGCTTCCGTTAAGGTTGTTTACGGCCTGAGAATAGTTACCGGTAAGAATATTAATAGAGCCCATATTTTCTTTGGCTTCTTTAATATCGGATTTTGCAAGATATTCGGCAGCTTTTGCAAGATCTTTTTCCTGAAGAGCGGCTACACCCATATTGTTGTAGTAGCTTGCGGATTTGTCAGACATTTTACCTAAAGCCGATTTTGCATCGGAAGTTTTACCCTCTTTAAGATAAAGGGCTGCAAGGTTGTTGTATGCGCGGCTGCTGTTGAATTTTGCAGCGGCTTTTTTATAGATAGATGCTTTTGCAGCGTCGGTATCGAACAATGTAGCCCCGTAAAGAAGAGCTTCTTCATCTAATTGGTCTATATTGTCATCTATGATCTGGGTAAGCTCCGCGTCTGTCCAGTTCTTATACTCAACATTAGCTATGAATCTTGCTCTGCGCAATGCCGGAAGTACTTTTTCTGCAAGAATTTTGAAAACGTTTGACATATTCCTTATTTCCCTTTCCCTTACGTTAGGGTCTGAGTACATGGAAAGAACACGTAAGATAAGGTCTTTATCAGGAATATCCGATTTTGAAACCAATTCCTGGAAACCTTCCCAGTCCTCAGAGATTTGAGAAACATTCAGAGGAATATCTTTTACATCAACTTTTTTGGTAATGGTTTTAATAAAAGCGTTCTTAGCCGTTTTAGCCCTGTTTTCGGAAAGCTTTTCATTTTTATTATATATTCCGTCCGGAGAAGCATAAGCTATAATATCGTTGGAAACGATAGTTCTGCGCTCATCTGCCTTGGTTTTTTTAAGGAATTCTTCAAATTCTTTTATTTCCGAAGATTTGAGCTGGCTTCTCCTTACATTTGCGCTGTTGATAAGGTAAAGTATCTGGCTTTCTTCTTTTTCTTTGATAATCTTCTGGTAATTATCAGCCTCGAAAGAAGGTACGCCCTTGGTACATGCAAGCATATAAGTAATATTGGTACCGTCCGCTATTTTGAAAGGAGCGGGATAAATGAAGTTTTTAGTCCTGGAAGCGTTTGAAACAGTAGCCCTTAATTCCAGAACGGCTTTTTCCATACCGGGAACATAGTTGAATTCAACTTCCTTGCTTACGGAACCGCCGTTGTCATAAGAAATAACGGTATTGTTATCAAGAACCTTATCTCCTTGCAGGGAAAGTACGGGTGCAGCTACCTCTCCTCCTTCATACACAAGTACGGGAGTAATATCCAGAATAGCTTTCTTTACAAAATATTTTGCAGGAAATGCCACAGTGTAAGCAGCTTTTATCTTACCTGCTTTTGCTTCGAGAATCTGAGGGTTACACTCTGTTGTAACCTGGCTAGCAAGTTTTGCCATCTTTGATGGATTGCTACAAGAAACAACCATCAAACCTAGAAGAGCAAAACCTAGTGCTTTTAATAAGTTTCTTTTCATTTTGGTTTAAAAAATTATAGTGTTGATTTATAAATAATTTTCAATATTCTTGCAAATATAATCATTCCTAGCAAATATTCGAATTCAGAAATGCCAAATCGGTGGGCGTATCTACCGCATAACTCTCATATTCCGTTTCTTTTACTTTGATTCTCAACCCATTTTCTATCCAACGCAACTGTTCCAGCTTTTCGGTTTTTTCTAAAAAACTTTGTTTTATGCTACAAATTTGCTGCAAAGTTGATGCCCTGTATCCGTAAAGACCTATGTGCCGGTAAAATTTTGTGTTTTTTACATAATCGTCCGTTATCTCTGTATTCATAGGATAAGGTATGGGAGAGCGGCTGAAATAAATGGCATAGCCGTTATTGTCTATTACCGCTTTCGGCGCATTTCGGTTCAGCAGTTCATCTTTGTTTTTTACCCTTTTTACAAGGGTTGCCAGATTTACGCCGGGATTATTGAAGCATTCTTTCAACTGATTCAGTTGCTCAGGGCGGATATAAGGCTCGTCCCCCTGTACATTTATTACAGTATCGAATGTAAGGCCACTCTCACGCGAATAATTCTCCAGGGCCTCAAGACATCTGTCTGTTCCGCTGCCGTGTTCCGGAGATGTCATTACCGCTTTTCCGGAGAATCCTTTTACGGCATCATATATCCTTCTATCGTCGGTCGCCACACATACGTGTTCAAAAACTTTGGCAGCCTGTTCGTAAACCCTTTGTATCATAATCTTGCCTTTTATTATCGCAAGAGGTTTACCGGGAAAACGTGTTGAAGCATACCTTGCCGGAATAATTGCTAAAAATTTCATGTCGGATAATATTTTTGTGAACAAAAGTAGTTAAAATTGATTTATGCTATAGAAAATTTTTAACTTTGCAGATTATGGAACTACAAAGCATAAAACAACGGTTTGATATTATCGGGGACGATCCTGCCCTTAACAGGGCGCTGGATATTGCCACCCAGGTTGCAAATACCGATCTTTCGGTATTGGTTACCGGGGAGAGCGGCGTTGGAAAAGAGGTAATTCCGCAGATCATACACATGAACAGCGCCCGTAAACACGGGCCGTATATTGCAGTAAACTGTGGCGCTATTCCCGAAGGAACGATAGATTCCGAACTGTTCGGACATGAAAAAGGTGCTTTTACGGGGGCTACAGAGACCAGAAAAGGATATTTTGAGACGGCGAACGGAGGTACGATATTTTTGGACGAGGTGGCGGAACTCCCTCTTACTACACAGGTCAGGTTACTTAGGGTTTTGCAGACGGGCGAATTCATAAAAGTAGGTTCGTCAAAAGTACAGAAAACGGATGTGCGCGTTGTTGCGGCGACCAATATAAATGTTCCGCATGCGATAAGTACCGGAAAATTCAGGGAGGATCTTTATTACAGGCTTAATACGGTTCCCATAATGCTGCCTGCCCTCAGAGAGAGAGTCGGGGATATATATATGCTGTTCAGGAAGTTCGCTCTTGACTTCGCCGATAAATATAAAATGCCCGCCATAAAACTTACCCCGCAGGCACAGAGTATGCTGGAGCAGTACCGGTGGCCGGGGAATGTCCGGCAACTTAAAAATGTGGCCGAGCAGATGTCGGTGCTGGAAAGGGTAAGGCTTATCGAGCCGCAAATATTACAAAAATACCTTCCTGCCGATACTCCCGAACATCTTCCGGTTATAAATACGGCAGGTCATCACCAGGGGGATTTCATATCGGACAGGGATATTTTCTATAAAATACTTTTACAGCTCAGGCAGGAGGTCGAAAAGCTAAAGGAGCAGGTTGAAAATACAACCGGCGCCTCGTCCTCTCCTATTATACACAGGGATAATGAGCGCGTTTCCCCTATTATACGCAGGGAGCCGGATGTTGCAGGGCCGATAATTCATCGGGATACTGCTTCCGGTATTCCGGAGCCTATTCATGCAGAGGATGCGGATTACAGCTATGCCGAAGAAATTAAGGATACGGTACTCTCTATTCCCGACGTAAATGCGGATCTGATAAGAAAGTGCCTTGAAAAGCATAGCGGAAAGAGAAAGGCGGCGGCAAAGGAGTTGGGGATTTCCGAAAGGACGCTTTACAGGAAAATAAAAGAGTTAAAACTGGATATTTAGAGGATGAGATACAGACCAGGGATATATATATTAATATTAACCGCATTGCTCGCTTTATTGGGCGGATGCGGGATATATTCGTTTTCAGGGACTTCAATAGCTCCCGACGTCAAATCTATTTCGGTGTATACTATTGAGAATAAGGCTCCGAAAATAAATCCGTCGCTTAGCAATGAGCTTACTCTTGCGCTGCAGGATAAATATCGTAAACTTACCAAGCTGGAGATGTTCAATGAAGGGGGCGACCTTGAGGTCAGCGGATTCATAATGAGTTATGATATAACTCCAACAGCGGTAACGTCGGCTGAGGTCGCGGCGCAGAACAGGCTTACTATAACGGTGAAGATACTGTTTACAAATAATAAGTATCCGGAAGAAGATTTTGAAAAATCTTTTGCGGCTTTTCAGGATTATGATTCCAATCTTACACTGGAACAGGTTGAGGCCCGACTGGTAGAAGATATTATTAAGATACTTGCGGAAGATATTTTCAATGCAACCGTAGCAAACTGGTAGCACTATGGAGGATGCCGGGAAATATTTTAATTTAAAATCTTTAGAGATAGGGGAGATCGAACGGCTTATCGACGGATTTCCGTGGTACACTTATGCCCGGCAGATACTTTTATATAAACTGATAAGCATAACGGGCGAAGAGTGTTTCGGCGAGAAGTTCAGGGATTATGCCGTCTTTCTGCATTCCCGTGAGAAAATATATAATGATGCCAGGGATATTTTAGCCGGCAATATGAGAGTAGACTGCGTTGTGCAAACCGGTGAAGATAAAGACCCGGATTTGGATTTGCCTGAGATAGAGATTGGCGAGTTGATAAACGGGGAGCTTAAACCGAAAGTATATATTTTGGGGGGAGATTATTTTACCAGGGAAGATTTTGAATTGCTGAAAGAGGAGGAGAGAATCGAAAAAGTGGGAACTTTTGTCCCGAAATGCGGAAGCGAGCCTCTTGTATCCTATACGGACCAGGAACCGTTGATGAGTACCGAAGATTTTGAATCTCCCGAGTTTTTTACTGAAACTCTTGCCGAAATTTATGCGGAACAGGGTTATTATGAACAGGCTATAGATGTTTATGCAAAACTAATTTTGTTATATCCGGAAAAAAGTACTTACTTTGCATCCCTTGTAGACGAAATAAAGTTAAAAAAATTAATATAATATGTATACGGTTATTGCTATCCTTATTGTTATTGCAAGTATTTTTCTGACACTTGTAGTATTGGTTCAAAACTCTAAAGGCGGTGGACTGGCTGCTAATTTTGCCTCCGGCAACCAAACGTTCGGCGTTAGACAAACCGCAGATTTTCTGGAGAAATCGACATGGGCGCTTGCTATAATAATTATAGTATTATGTATTGCCGCTACGGCTTTTGTTTCTACCAAAGCTGCTGAAAATAAGACTAATCTTATAGAACAGATAGAGAATACCACTCCTGCCGCACAACCGCAGTTCCCTGTGGAGAAAGCTCCGGCAACAGAAACTCCGGCTCAGGAGGCAACACCAGGTAACTAGTTTGTTACAAAACAGATAGAAAATCCGGTTATTTACAAATAGCCGGATTTTGCTGTATATATCTTTTTGTCAGGAATTTGCAACCGTCTTGTTTCCCGATAAATAAATTTAAGGTATAGTTTTTATACCTTTTTTTAAAATTTTAAATATTATGCGATACAAGGTAGTTGAAATATAATATATATTTGCAATACAGAAAACATTGTTATAAAAGATAGTGTTTAATATAGAATACTATATTGTAAACATGTTTTTAGAAATTGTTTTGATTTGTTACCGAAATTATTTTAAGGATACTTTTTAGCTATTTTAAGCTGCTTACTATGGCGAATAGCGAGCCTGTTTAACAAGGTAAGCAGATGCTTTAAAAAAATTTTAAACGTATGAAAAAGAACTGATAAAGAATGAGATTAATAAATTAAAAACAGTTTCTTATCTAAAAAGAGATGCAATTTTAAAAATTTTAAACGTATGAAGAGAGTAATTAATGTAGGTATCGGCGGAAAAAGTTTTGTTATGGAAGAAGATGCTTATGCAAAACTTAGAAAGTATCTTGAAAAGTTCAGGAATAATGCCAGAATGGGGGTGCAGACCAAAGAGGTAATGGACGACCTGGAAGGGCGTATTGCCGAACTTTTCTCGGAAAATCTTAATTCATACCGGGATGTCATAAATCTTGGGATGGTAAACAGCGTTATAATGCAGTTAGGGATGCCGGACGGAGAGCCGTTCAGCGAGAAGGACGAGAATTCCGGACAGGGGTACAGGACGGAACAGGACGGGGGAGACTTTTATGCTACTAACGGCAGACCTCTGAGAAAGTTATACAGGGATAGCGTGAACAAATCGTTAGGCGGTGTCTGTTCCGGACTTGCAATATATTTCGGACTGGATACGTTATTGATCAGGATACTCTTTATAATAGCGTTATTTATGGGTTCTGCCGGGTTCTGGATATATGTTATTCTTTGGGTTGCGGTTCCTTTGGCCGATACTCCGGTGAAAAAATGTGAAATGTACGGCCTCCCGGTTACCGCAGAGAATTTAAGACGTTTTGCTAATATGAAATAAATATGGAAAGTTATGGTTGATTCGAATGTAGATAATATAAAGTCTCAGATGCGCAAAGGAGTTCTGGAGTACTGTATCCTGAGTATTTTAAGAAAGAACGATGCCTATGCGTCTTCGTTGATAGCGGAGCTTAAAGAGGCGAAAATGATTGTTGTTGAGGGAACATTATATCCTCTTCTGACAAGGCAGAAAAATCAGGGGTTGCTCAGTTACAGATGGGAAGAGAGTCCGCAGGGACCGCCCAGAAAGTATTATACGCTTACCGATAAAGGTAAAGAAGCTCTGGCGGAAATGGATGCCGCATGGAAAGAAGTAGTCGATTCTATAGATTACATTAAAAACAAATAGCTCTAAAAAATTTTTTAAACGTATGAAAGAAGTACTAAAAGTAAGTATTGCCAGGGTCTCCTTTACGTTGGAAAAGGATGCCTGTAAAGAGCTTGAACAATATCTCGATAACCTTAAAATATATTATAAGGCCGAGTCCGGACGGGACGAGATATTGGACGATATAGAAGAGAGAGTTGCCGAACTTATAATAGAAAAGGGAGGCAAAGAGAAGGTCGTTACGCTCGAAGATATAATTTCTATAATAGATATTATGGGTAAACCGTATGAAAATGAGGACTCTTTTGATTCCGGGGGAATGTACGGACAAGGGAGAGCCAAACGTTCATTGTACAGGGATACAGCCAACGGAGTTGTCGGTGGCGTATGCAGCGGGCTTGCCGCTTATTTTAAAATGGATGTAGTGTGGGTAAGGATATTATTTATTTTATTTTTTGTCGTTACGGCAGCGCCTATGTTCGCGATAAGACACTTTTTCGGTTTTCATATGGGTTGGTTCGCTTTTATGATTCTGGTTTATTGTGTTTTATGGATTATTATTCCTGCCGCAAAAACCGTTGCCCAGAAATGCGCCATGCACGGGGAAACCCTTTCCGTAGATGAAATACAGAGAAAGTTTGCTGAAGGAGCCAGAAATATGGAAAGGGAAGTGAGGGACTTCGGACGCAGGACGGGGAGCGGTTTTGCCAATGCGTTGGGACGTGCCGTCCTGTTTATCATAGGCGGTATATTAATAGTAATAGGTTTGTCGGGAATAGTTGCCGGATGGTTCATATTTTTAGGAGTGGATATATTCAGCGGTATCAACCTTTTTGCTCTTTCCGATTATATTCAGTTGAATATATCGGGGATATGGCTAAAAATAACGGGCATACTTGTTTACTTCCTGCCGTTTATAGGTATGTTGTACGGAGGTATAAATCTTTGTTTCCGGTTTAAAAGTCCCAAGTGGAAACCGGGTCTGATTATATTTATATTATGGGTTCTTTCTCTGCTGGCTTTTATAGCCCTTAGCTCCGTTGCTTTTAAACCTTATTACAGGTATCAGGAAACTATGAGTACATTACCCGTATCCGGGAACTATGATACACTTTATATTAAATATCCGCGGTTGGAGGATAATAGCGGACAGGGGATGTATATAGATGTAAAAAGGAATAAACTCGATCTGTTTTATGTAAGGACGCTGAGAAATAAAGAAAAAGAGTTTGTAATATATCCTTCGCTCCGTATTTACAGGCAATCGCGACAAGAGCCTTTGCGTCTTGAGTGCGAAACTAATAGTTTCAGGGATTTTTCAATTTTTGATAATACGTACGATTCTTTGCATGTAGATAATGTTATAACCGTAAAAGATTCTTTGATAACCGTAAATCCGAGAGTGATCTCAAAACGAAATAAATTTGACGGCAAATTTCAGAATTTAAGGCTTTTCGTTCCCAAAAATACGGTTGTTATTCTTCAGGAGCCTGTGGATTTTATCTTCGGCAGAGATAATTACAGATACGGGAGCAGACGTAATTACTGGTTGCCGTGGTTTTATTTATAGTAGTATATGAGGATTAAGCCAAAAAGCTTACGGGCACAGGCTTTTTCTTGTAATGATTTATGTGTCAGCTTTGCCTGATCGCTTAAAATGGCGGCCGGCAAGGCTGAACGTTGTTTAAAAATATGATAATGTTTATAATTTTGTAACAAAGACTTGAGATATTCGTCTTCATGATAGTTATGACAGAACAAGAGTTTAATCGAAATATAGAGGGGGTACGTAAACAACTTGTACATTTTGCCGAAGGGTTTGCCGTATCCGGAGCGGCGACTGCAGAGGATATGGTACAAGAGGCTGTTATGAGGGTCTGGGGACTTAATTGCAACGGAGAATATTTCAGAAGTATGGAGGCTGTTTTATTTACTGTTCTAAGGAATATCTGCCTGGATTATATTAAACTTAAAAAAAACAATAACCGGAGTCTCGATAAAATGCCGGGATTTTCACCGGATAATTGTAGTTACGCTTCTCCGCATCAGGCTCTGGAAACGAAAGAGAAAATAGAGATGCTTAAAACATTTTTAAGGTGTTTGCCTGCTGATCAGCAGGTAGTATTGCGATTAAGGGATGTAATGGGATATGAGTTGGACGAAATAGCTGTCATACTCGATACTACACAGGGAAATATAAGGACGATGTTGTCGAGGGTACGGGGAAAATTAAGGTGTTATTTAATAAATTGTAAATAGAAATGAGACGGATAAGAAAACAGAGCGATTATTCCAGGCTCCTGGATTTATATTTTGAAGGAGAGACTACTCTTGAGCAGGAAGAGTCCTTGCGTCTTTATTTTAAGGCCGGTAAAATAGCTCCGGAACATGAGCGTTTCTCTGTATTATTTGAATATGTAAACGATGAAAAAGGTTTTGCATATCCCCGTATAAATCGTGGGAATGCAAACCGCCGGAGAATATATTTATTTATAGGCGCTGTTGCGGCTGCGGTAATGCTGCTAATAGGTGCGATAGAGCTTATAGAGAATGGTGCGTATAATGAATATAAACTTATAATGAATGGCAGAAAGGTACATGACAAACAGTTAGCCATTAATATAGCAAACGATAAATTGGAGTATCTGAACGATATTATGGCAAAGATAGGCGATCAGACCGGGAAAATGGCCAAACCCGGTGAAGCTATTAAAAAATTAAATATATTAAAATAAAAACGTATGAACAGAGTTAGGATTAAATTGCTTTTATTAATATGTATATTAGGATATTCCGGATCTGCAAAGGCGGGAGGGAGTTACAATCCGGAGTTGCAGCATGATAGGATTGAGCTTATTATCAGCAAATTCCAGGAATCCATATATGTAGAGAGTGTGGAAATTTCACCGCTGTTGTTAAGAAAATTGTCGGAAGCCGAAAGTACCCGTAACCTGTTGAAAGAT
The DNA here is from genome assembly GCA_964449975.1 of uncultured Muribaculaceae bacterium. Lineage (GTDB taxonomy): Bacteria > Bacteroidota > Bacteroidia > Bacteroidales > UBA932 > Egerieousia. Next base: position 11,856 of record CAYVED010000005.1, on the reverse strand, counting down.
ATGACGGGAATAAGGATTATGGTCTTTAAGAAATATGACCGGAAAAGAGGCGAGGTGTGCTCAGCGTTTTCCGAGGAACTGAAGCAGGCTCTTAAACAAGGATATTCAAAACTGATGAGTGCGAAATCAGACGGAGAGAGTGTGAATATATATCTGGAGGATAAGAGTTCTCAGGTAATAATGCTTATAGATAATTCTAATGAATTTACGTTAATGACAATAGATGGCTGTATTACTGAGGGAGTTATAAAATCCGTAATGAGTGGGGAGATAAGATTAAAATAACACATAATTTTTTTATAAATAAAATGGATCTAAAAAGAATTTAAACGTATGAACAGATTATTTTTTATTACATTTTTAATCGGACTCATGGCATCAGGAACAATGTATGCCCAAAAGAAAATAGTAATAGGCGAGACCGAGTACATTCTCCAGTCGCCTATAAAAATAGGATCGTCGAGGAACGATAGTTTGAGAGGGAAGGATATTACCTTTTACCGTTACGGGGATAGTAAGTACGGAAATAAGAAAGGATATGAACGATTTATAAAAGAGTTGTATTTTGGAATAGGTTTTATGTGCCCTGTCGGGGGCAATGATAATATGCCGGTTTATTATGGAAACTCTTTTAATCTTGAAGTAGGGAGCAAATTAATATATCGTCCGGTGAAATGGTACGGGATAGGAACAATATTTCAATATTCGGCTTATTCTTATAAACTCAAACATGGTGGAAAAGATGTGTTTGATCTGGGGATAGCTACGACTGACGGAACTCATTATTACAGGACTGATAATCTTGGGACGGGAATAGTGAACAGGTTTTATCTTTTTCCGGGGAGAAAGTATTATTCCAGCGACCAGGTTTTTATAGAACTGATTGCGTGGGGGGATTATTCGTATAGCAAGCGCTTGAAGATAAAAGATTTCAGTTCCGGGAAAAAGAAGAAATATAAATATCGAGACGGAAGTAAGTTTAATCCGTTCCAGGCCGGAGTGCAGTGCGGAATAGGCTATAAACGGGTATATGTGTACGGAAAATACAGACTTACCAATGCTTTTAATAGCAATATTAGTGTTAAAGAAGTGCCCCGTTTCTCGATAGGGATACAGTTTATGCTGGGAGTTTACAAACTGTGATATATCAATAGATACGCTGCAAAGTAAAGGGTTTTCTTAGACATATTATCTTGGAATAATCTATTTACCAGTATTTTTAGTTGTAATGGTCGCTTCCCTGTTCTTAAATCGCTTTAAATATTCATAGTTTCGGGGCCAAATTTGTTCTTCGGAATCCCGGAACTCATTGGTTACCTCCGGCTGAATAGGAATAAGATGCTCCACAGATTTAAGCTTTTGCCAGGGAGTTTTAGGCTTTATTGGCCTAAACTTAATAAAATGCTCATGAAGTTCATATTGGGAATCATAATTAAAAAACTCTGTACCCCAATCTGTTTGTATGCACTGGATAGGAAATTCAAAATTATCAAGGATTTCCCCTAAAAATAAGTATTTTACAGGAGACCTAAAAATCAATTTTGTAGCGCATCTATTGATACTTTACAAATAAACTGTGTCTTGAAGTTATACATTTTTCTAACCCGGACACAGTTTATTAATTTATGATATTATTACCGGTTATTTTATAACACCCAGTTCTTTTCCTGTTTTTACGAATGCTGCGACAGCTTTGTCCAGATGTGCTTTTGCGTGTCCGGCTGAAATCTGTACCCGTATCCTGGCCTGTTCTTTAGGCACTACCGGATAGTAGAATCCTACTACATAGATACCCTCTTCCAGAAGTTTCTCGGCCATTTGCTGCGAAAGTTTTGCATCATAAAGCATTACCGCGCAGATAGCGGACTGGGTAGGTTTAATATCGAATCCTGCCTCTTTCATCTTAGTTACGAAATAATCCGTATTCGAATGGAGTTTATCCTGCAGTTCGTTTGTTCTTGCCATCATATCGAACATTGCGCTTCCGGCTGCCGCAACCATAGGAGGTATGGAGTTGGAAAAAAGATAAGGGCGCGAGCGTTGCCTTAGCATGTCTATTATCTCTTTTTTACCTGTTGTAAATCCGCCTATCGCACCTCCGAATGCTTTTCCCAGCGTTCCTGTGATAATTTCTATCTTGCCTCTCAGGTTGAACTGTTCTGTAGTTCCTCTTCCGGTTTTTCCTACGACGCCCGCCGAATGTGATTCGTCTACCATTACCATGGCATTATATTTTTCAGCCAGTTCGTATATCTTGTCAAGCGGACAAACGTTGCCGTCCATAGAGAATACTCCGTCGGTAACGATAAGCCTGTGCCTTTGCGCCTGTGCAAGTTTCAGGCAATTCTCAAGCTCTTCCATATTTGCGTTGGCATATCTGTAACGCTGTGCTTTGCACAATCTTACGCCGTCAATAATAGAAGCATGGTTAAGAGCGTCGGAGATAATGGCGTCCTGCTCGTTGAGAAGCGGCTCGAAAACGCCTCCGTTGGCATCGAAGCATGCCGCATAAAGAATGGTATCTTCCGTACCGAAGAAATCCGAGATTTTTTTCTCAAGTTCTTTGTGCAGGTCCTGCGTACCGCAGATAAAACGCACGCTTGACATGCCGAACCCTCTGTCGTCCAGGGCTTTCTTGGCGGCATTTATCAACTCGGCATTATCCGAAAGACCAAGATAATTGTTTGCGCAGAAATTCAGCACTTCTTTACCCGTGCTTACTTTTATAGCTGCTTTTTGCGGAGAAACTATAATTCTTTCGTTTTTGTAAAGGCCGGCATCCTGAATCGATTTAAGCTCGGTCTGTAAATAAGATTGAAAATCTTTATACATAATATTGCTGTTTTAATGGATTTTCCGTTTAATTATAAACTGCCGCAAAGATAATTATTAAATGGGAATACCTTACGGCGCCGGATAAAAATTTCTTGGGCGGAACGAATTAAAATATTCATATATTTGCATCACACTAAATGTATAAGGAATGGAAAGCATAAAAGAGATATTCAAGATAGGAAGAGGTCCTTCCAGCAGTCATACTATGGGGCCGGGAAAAGCGGCATTACAATTTAAGGAAAGAAACAAAGATGCTACATCGTTCGGAGTTACTTTATACGGCAGTCTTGCTTCAACCGGAAAGGGTCACCTTACGGATACGGCCATTCTTGAGGTTTTGGGAGAAGACAGGTGTAAACTGAACTGGAGAGGGGACGTAGTGCTTCCGCAACATCCTAACGGGATGTTTTTTGAGGCTTATGATTCCGGAGGAAACGTTGTCGACAGTTGGACTACTTTCAGTATAGGAGGAGGGGATATAAGCGATACGGGGCAGAGAAATCCCAGTGAATCTATTTACCCGCATTCCACTATGGAAGATATTCTCAACTGGTGTAAAGAGAACGGAACCACATTCTGGGAATATGTTGCTTTGTATGAAGATAAAGATCTGGACGATTATCTGTATGAAGTATGGACCGTCATGAAGGCGGCAGTGGAGAGGGGTATTGAGAATGAGGGTGTGCTGCCCGGCGGTCTGAAACTGGCGAGGAAAGCCGCTTCATTTTATATGAAAGCCAAAGGCTTTCAGGGATCTATGCAGAGAAGGGCCATGACATTCTCTTTTGCTTTGGCGGTAGCAGAGGAGAACGCCGGCGGAGGGTTGATCGTTACTGCTCCTACGTGCGGATCCTGCGGGGTTTTGCCGGCCGTAACGTATCTGAACAAGAAATTTTATGATTTCTCCGATAAAAAAATAATAAAAGGTCTTGCAACGGCGGGGCTTATAGGAAATATAATAAAGACAAACGCCTCTATTTCAGGTGCGGAAGTAGGATGTCAGGGCGAGATAGGTTCTGCATGCAGCATGACAGCCGGGGCATCCGTACAATTATTCGGCGGTACTCCTTCGCAGGTAGAATACGCCGCCTCAATGGGTATGGAGCACTTCCTGGGACTGACATGCGATCCTATTTGCGGCCTGGTACAGATTCCGTGTATCGAAAGAAATGCTTTTGCAGCCACGAGAGCGGTAGATGCCAACGTATATTCCCTGATGTCAGACGGTAATCACAGGGTCAGTTTCGATAATGTTATAGAAGTTATGAAGAGAACGGGGCACGATCTGCCGAGTCTTTATAAAGAAACTGCAGGGGGAGGATTGGCTTATATACTCTCCAATAAATAGCGTATATTTGGAAATTTAAATAGTGAAAAATAAAAAAATAATGTAAATTAGCATTTTCATTTTAATTAAAGTAAAATTTATAATTATGGCATTAGCAGTAAACGAAGCGAATTTTGATGAAGTAATTAAAGGCGATAAACCTGTTCTGGTAGATTTTTGGGCTACATGGTGCGGCCCTTGCCGGGCTATTTCTCCGATAATTGACGAACTTGCAACGGAGTACGAAGGAAAGGCTGTTGTTGCGAAATGCAACGTAGACGAGGCCGGCGATGTACCTATGAAGTACGGTATCAGGAATATCCCTACGTTACTTTTCTTTAAAGGCGGGGAGCTTAAAGATAAGATTGTCGGTTCTGCAACCAAAGCGGCTATTGCGGACAAACTTAACTCTCTGCTGTAATTCTTTACCGGGGATTAAGAGAATATCCGGCAGGGCATATTCCGCCGTTTTCCGGATATTCTTTTGAATTGCCGGGATTTTTAATTATTTAACTAAAATGACAGATATGAGAAAGATTATTGTTGCATTTATGTTTATCTCGCTGGCGATGGTATCGGCTCGTGCCCAGTCGGGATTCGGTATTAAGGCGGGATTGAATTTCAATTCTATGTCGGATATAAAGATAGGTGATATAGAAACCTCTATTAAAGGCAGGACGGGATTTCATGTAGGAGTGTTGTATAAGTTGAGATTACCTTTGGGACTGGCATTGCAGCCGGAACTGTTGTATACTCAGAAAAACAGTACGGTTGATTACAAATCCATTAAGTACGATAGTAAAATAGGGTATCTTCAGTTGCCGGTTAATTTACAGTGGGGTCTTGACCTGTTGTTGTTCAGGCCGTTTATACAGGTGTCTCCATATATAGGGTATGCTATCTCAAAGAGCAGCGATATCTCGAATCACGATTTTAATAATTTTCAGTACGGTATGGGGTTAGGGGCAGGACTTGAAATATGGAAGATACAGGTGAGCGGAAGATATTGCTGGGATTTGGGGAAACTCGGGGAGTTTACACTTGACAGGGATAAAATCTCCGCTAAAAACAGAGGGTTCGAACTCTCATTGGCCATAATATTCTGATTGTGGATATTAAACAGATAAAGAACGATCTGGGAAAAGACTGGAGCGGATACCAGGGTATTCTGGTTAAAGCTCTGGATAATAATAATGTTCTGCTTTCCAGGATAAATACATATCTGATAGAAAATGCCGGAAAGCAGTTAAGGCCGGTGCTTTCACTTCTTGCGGCGAATTCCTGCGGAAAAATAACCCCAGAAAATTATTATTGTGCGGCTGTGTGTGAAATGATACATACGGCTACGCTTTTGCATGACGATGTTGCTGATAACGGAGATGTGAGACGGGGAGTGCCTACCGTAAAAGCGGTGTTTAATCAGGCTGCATCCGTACTGACCGGGGACTACTGGCTGGCCAGAGCATTGCGGCTGCTTATAGAAAAATGCGACGGGAGGGTACTCGGTTGTTTTGCCCTTGCATTGCAGGAACTTTCGGAGGGCGAGATAATCCAGATGGAAAAGGCAGAGGCTTTGGATACTACCGAAGAAGATTATTATGAAATAATATCCAGAAAAACTGCCAGTCTGTTCGTGGCTTCGGTAAAGGGAGCGGCCATTTGTGCAGAGGCTCCGCAGCAATATATCGAGGCGGTTTCCGAATATGCCCTTCATTTAGGCCTTGCTTTTCAGATAAGGGATGATATTTTCGATTATTCTCCCGATATGAAAACCGGCAAGATAGCCGGCTCCGATCTTAAAGAGCGTAAGATAACCCTTCCGTTGCTGGGAGCAATGGCAAATGTTCCCGATAAGAGGGCGCAAATAATAGGACTTATTTCCGGGATACCTAATTCCGTGGTAAAGGGAGAAGATATAACCGCTTCCGAAAAAGAGATAATAGCGGTCGTTAACGAATTTGTACATGTCAACGGCGGGATAGAGTACGCACAGCGCTCTCTTGAGAGGCATTCCGTTTTGGCGCAGGAGGCTTTATCGGTGCTTCCCGATACATTTGCCAAGACCCGTTTGTGCGAACTTGCGGAATACGTAGGTACGAGATGCAGCTAGAGAATTATAGGTTTCATCCCTTATTTGCAGGGATGTTTTCGCGTCCTTTCATTTCTTCTCCAAGCCAGTATTCTTCATTCCATAATGATCTCGGAGGCTCTGTAAGTTGTCCCGGATTATCTATTTTAAAAGCCGTATAAGTTATGGGGAATCCTTGTTTTATGTAGTATGATTCATAGAAAGTCTTGATAGATAATATTTCGTCTGCGCGTCCGCTTCCGTAAATATCGCCGTTCGTTTCCAGTATTGTGAGATTATTGTATTCAGCGCAGGTAACTGTATATCGGTGCAGGAAAATGCTGTCTGTTTTCAGGTTTACTATTCCGTCGTGTTTCAGGAAATTACGGTATTTGGAAAGGAACATGGTTCCGGTGAGACGTTTTCTGCTCTTATTGAGTTGAGGGTCTGCGAATGTTATCCATATTTCGCTTACTTCCTCTTTTGCGAACAGCGACTCTATGAACTCTATACGTGTCCTTACGAATGCTGCGTTAGATATATTACGTTCGTGTACGGACTTGGCCCCTTTCCACATACGGGCTCCTTTTATGTCTATCCCTATGAAATTCTTATCGGGGAATCTGGCGGCAAGCGCTATTGTGTATTCTCCTTTGCCGCATCCCAGTTCCAGTATGATCGGGTTATTGTTGCCGAATACCTTTTCTCCCCACCTACCTTTGAGGTAGTAGTCTTTTTTCAGGACTTCTTCCGTTGCAGGCTGGTAAAGGCATGTAAAAGATTCGTTTTCCCTGAATCTTCTAAGTTTATTTTTTGTACTCATAATCGGTTATTTTCTTTGCTGCAAACTCCGAATCCTATTATATTTTTATAAATATCCGTTTTTGTAGTCTGCCTAATGGTGATATGCCATGTTCCGCTCCTGTCGTTACGGATATTTTTCAGATACGGCCACTCTATCTCCATTATTCCGTTCGTCATACGGTATAATTTTCTTTTCTGTATGATGTTTAGCGGCAAAGAGATGGTATCGGAGTAATATTGCCCGTCAGGGGATCTGAATATGACATTCACCGGAAACCCGTTAATATCGTTTATGCTCCGGTTGTTCTTTATCCTGGACGTGAAATATATGCTGTAGATATTTACCGTATCTTCCATTTCGAGACTGAATGTAAGATCTCTCCCTTTTTCCCATCCCCGTACCGGATTCATGCTTATGTAGCCGTAATCTTTCACGGGTCTGCCGCATCCGTAAAGCAGTATTGCGGAAAATAAAAAGATTATTGCAGCCGGGCTGTTTGCGGATATGTTGAGTTTATTCATTTCCGGATTCCCGGTTAGGTTTCTCTTCCGGGCGTTTGTGCGGAGTCCTGTTATTTCTCTTTTCCCTTCCGCGTTGAGTTTTTCCGTTACCCTCGCGCCTGTTCTTGTGATTATTATCTCTATGCTCCCTCTGTTCTCTCTGTTCTCCGTTTTTTCCCTCTTGCTGACGCGGAGTTTTATCCTCTTTTTTGTGCCGTCCTTTTCTTCTTGTCTTCTCCGCATCGAACCGGGAGATACTCTCTTCCCCTGCCGCACTTAAAAAATCAAGCGATTTGGATTTGGTTTCTTCCAACAATGATTCGCCTTTTATACCCTTTTTATTCAGGGCCATAATCTCTTTTACCTCTTTGGCCGTGAGCAGTTTCATATTCGCCATATTGTACTGGTCGTAAGAAAACCACATAATGCCTCTTAGAATATCGGTTTTCATCAGGTAAGCAGGACCGTCTTCCAGTTGGAGAGGTTCGGTTAATTTAGGGATATTGCTTTGGGCGTCTATATATGTAGAGGCTTCGTAATTTATGCAGCATTTGAGCTTACCGCATTGACCTGCAAGTTTTTGAGGGTTGAGAGATAAATCCTGGCATCTTGCGGCCTGCGTTGTAATAGATTGAAAATCGCTCATATATCTTGAACAGCATAGAGCCTGTCCGCATACTCCCAAGCCTCCTATAAGTCCGGCTTCCTGTCTGGCTCCTATCTGTTTCATCTCTATCCTTATTCTGAATTCTTCCGCGAAGTTCTTTATAAGCTGCCTGAAATCCACTCTTTCATCGGCGATATAATAAAATATTGCTTTTGATCCGTCGCCCTGGAATTCGACATCCCCTATTTTCATATTAAGCTGGAGGTCTGCCGCCATCTGGCGCGATCTTATCATTGTCCTGTGCTCGCGGGCAATGGCTTCCTGCCATTTTTCAATATCGTTAGGCCTGGCTTTTCTATATATTTTCCGGAACTCGCAGGTCTTTATATCTATCCTGTCCCTTTTTAACTGGTTGGCTATTATCGGGCCGGAAAGGGTTATGATTCCCACGTCGCATCCGTTCTGCGCCTCTACCACAACAATATCTCCTGTTTTAAGGTTTTGTCCGGAGTCGTTGCGGAAAATTATTTTGCGGGTGTTTTTGAAACGTACTTCAAAAAGATCTTTCAGATCCTCCTGCGTTATTCCTTCCAGCCAGTTGAATACGCTTAGTTTACAACACCTGTTGTTATATGTGCATCTTGTTTCGCCGTTGCTTAAAATCTCTTTATCACAACCTCTGAGGCAATCATGTTCTTTATTTTTTTCCATATTTATACATTATAATATATGCGATTGCATAAATCGCAGAAAATAAATTTAGGGTTCACATTCCTTTCAATACAGTCTATTGCGGAATTGAGATAGTTATACCCCTTTTCGTAAAAATCTTTTTTTATTTTTCCCGATAAATTTTTCAGATGTTCCCGTTCGTTCCTGGAAGCGTAAGAGAGATTATCGAGATCTAAATTCATTATATACAATTTTCTTAAAATATCCGTTCCTTCCGTGCAGAATCTTCTTTGTTCCTCTTTCCCCCATGCCGATATTCTGTCCCATATATCGAACAATCCTATGAGATCTTTTTTCAGCGCCGTTTCCAGGATGTTTATGAACAGGGTATGGTTCCCGTTTTCAGCATCTTCCTGTTTTATCAGTTCAAGAGCGCGTCCGTAACTTCCGCCGGAGCATCTCGCCCAGAACGCTGCATCCTGTTGTGATAAAGAGAGTTTGTCCGACAGAACCCGGCAAAGCTGTTCTTCCTCTGCGGGAGGAACCCCTATTATCCTGCAGCGCGACAAAATGGTAGGGATTATCTTTTCCGGAGAGTGGGAGATAAGAAAATAATAGGTTTCCGGTTGCGGTTCTTCCAGTGATTTAAGCAGTTTATTGGCAGCCTCCTGGTTCATTCTTTCCGGGAACATTATAATCATGACTTTTGCTCCTCCCTCGTAAGAACTGAGGCTCAGTTTCCGTATTATGGCGGCCGCTTCGTTTACGCTTATCGTACCGAATTTGTTCTCTATCCCCAAGGCTTTATACAACTCCTGTTCTCCGAAGTAGGGATTGCTTTTTACCAGTTCCCTCCATAAAGGATAGAATTCGTCGATATTACTTTTTTTATCTTTTCCGAGCAATACGGAAGTATTTGTCGGGAAGGTGAAATGTATATCGGGATGCACAAGATTCTCCGTTTTGCGGCATGCATTGCATACTCCGCAGGAATCTCCGCCGCTTTTCTCTCTGCAAAACATATACCGGATGGTTGCGAGGACAATCGTAAGGGCGCCGTATCCATGCTTTTCCGTGAAAAGGAGAGCATGCGGCATCCTGCCGTTATCCGCTAGATTACGGAGGTTCTCGATGATTCCGGCGTATCCTATGATTTGTGAGAATCGCATCCTTTGTTTTGTGTTTTGAATGCAAAAATATGAAAAAATAGCTATATCCGAATTTTTTATCCCAATATTACCATTTCGCAGTTTTTACAATCGAATATGAGTTGCAGTTTATTTTTTCCATTTAAAAGGAAAAGAGGTACGGCAGGTTTCGCGCAGTTCTTTGTACAAAGCCCCAGTTCATATCTTATACAATATTTGGTACGCATAAGTTCCGCCTTCTCCGGCGGGCATAATTCATATGCAGGAGCTATCTCTTTTGCACCCAGCGATATATAGAGTTCTTTTGATAATCTGTTCGAACAATTAGCCAGATAAGTAAGCGATTTGCCGCAGACCGCGGGAGCTTTTGCCGCCCTTGCGGGAGCGTTGTCTTTAAAGAGACGTTCCTTTTCTTTCCTTTTCAACTCTATTGCGACAGTTATTTTTCCGGCAATATCGCGCCTTATACCGTTGAGTGCCGAGGCGGGATAAAACTGCGGGACGGCGTTTTTAAATCCCCTGAAAGTAAAAGAGATAATATCCGAGGATTTGCTTAGCTGCATCTCTATGTTTTTTGCTGCCAGTTCCGTGTTTAAAGCCGGTTCTCCCGGCTTTATGATATGTATGAAATTAATATCTCCGCAACATGAGACCGCCAGAGCAGGATTCCCGTGCGGAGTTGTTATAAATATGAGCTCCGCAGGGATAACTCTTTTCGGCATATTCCGCTCCATCTCCTTTTCGAAAGCAATATTGTAATTCCGGTATATTATGGATTTTACGGGTAAATTTATTTTTTCAGCAGTCGATACAATATCCCCCGAACAACTGTTTGCCCGTGCTCCCGAGATATTCCCATCAGGAGAGACAAAACATAATCCATCTCCGTTTTGCAGTCGTAATCCTGGCAACTCAGGGCGATACCTGAACCTTGCCGTTCCGTTTGCATGATTGCTGCTTTCCGTTATATGCCCGATATATTCTCCCAGATATTTAGCCCCGTCTTCGCTCCGCCATTTGCCCCTGATTCCCTCTATGAATAACTCCGTGTACCCCCGGTTGAATGTGGCGCGGGGGTTTGTTGTAAATCCTCCCCGGCATTCTCCGTAGGAGGCTTTTTTATAGCCGTTGTTCAGGGAGAGAAATTTATCTATCTCCCTGCGGTAATGCAGGACTGTATTTTTTATATACGATTCGTTTTTTAATCTGCCTTCTATTTTGAACGAGGTTATGCCGGCCTTTATAAGCTGCGGGATTCTACAGCTCAGATTCAGGTCTTTAAGCGACAAAAGAGGCGAATCTTCCGCAAGGACTTTTCCTTTGTTGTCGGTTAATGTGTAATTCGAGCGGCATACCTGCGCACAGCATCCTCTGTTCGCGCTTCTTCCCGTAAGTTTCCGGCTTAAATAACATTGTCCGCTGTAACTTACGCAAAGCGCTCCGTGCACGAATGCTTCCAGAGGTATATTAGTAGCCTCTCTGATAGCCTCTATCTGCTGCAGGCACAGTTCCCTGGCGAGTATGAGCCTTTGAAATCCCAGGGATTCAAGGAAAACAGCCTGTTCCGTTGTCCTTATGTTTGTCTGGGTGGAAGCAAAAACAGGGACAGGAGGCAGTTTCATTTCTATTATAGCCGGATCCTGCGCTATGATGGCATCGCAACCTGCTTCGTATGCCTGCTCTATTATAATCCGTGCCTGTTCTAGCTCATTATCGTATAATATGGTATTTACGACCATATATACTTTTGCTCCGTATCTGTGGGCATATAAAGCCAGTTCTTTTATATCCTGAACAGGATTGCCGGCCGCTTCCCGCGCTCCGAATTTAGGCCCTGCAATATATACAGCATCGGCACCGCAGTTTATTGCCGCAATGCCGATACTTTTATTTT
>CAYVED010000004.1:0-74983 GCA_964449975.1 uncultured Muribaculaceae bacterium | reverse complement strand
CCTAAAATACCTGCCTTAAAGAGTAATAATATATATCAAATATTAATATAAGAAATAAAATAACACCTTAAAAATTAATGAGTATGGAAAAAAAATCAAAAGACTCGTATGTATCTCCGGAGCTGGAAGTTCTGGATGTATTAGTTGAAGCAGGGTTTGCAGCTTCGGACGTTATACCGGGAGAACAAGGCCCATCGCCTTTCTAACAGCAGACAATTACAGAATGAATTTTAGTTAAATCAAAATTACTTTAAGTATGAAAAAATTGTTTTTATCCGTTTGTGCCTTTGCCCTCATAGCGAGTTGTGCAAAGAAGGAGTTGACTCCTGATGTTCAAACCAATCCTCAAAACGCTAAAGGAATCTCTTTCGTTTACCAGCCTGAGCAGGGTGGAACTAAGGCCGAGATAATACCGGGAACATGGAAAATGTTCTGGTACGGCGAAGTAGATAAAATTGGCGTATTCAGTAAAAATGCAGTTGTAGAATACAGTGACGGCAGAGCTATTTCTACGATCTGGGATTCTGACAGAACCGATGTATTAGCTAATGCAAACACTCCAGAATCAACCAATAAGGCAGTAGTAAACACTTATAAAGCTACCCGTTCTATGAGCGAGGGTTTCTTCACAGGTAGCAATGATGCAGAGATTATAGACTTCGGAAATCCTTTAACAGATGATGCTCCTTCTATCCGTATTGTATGGCCGGGTACTATTAACCAGGCTAAATGGGTAGATGTAGTGGTAGACGAGCCTGAGAAACTTGTTATAGCTCTTCCTGCTACCGATGTTCAGGTTCAGGATGATGCTGCTGCCGCTTCGACTGTTGCCTATAACATCATGCTTGCTAAATATCCTAGCAAACTTGATCCGTTTCATGCTGTTAACAACCCTAACGGTATAAAATTCCCGGACAGGCATCAGACTGTAGGACAGTCTATCCCAATGGAGCTTGAGCGCCAGTCCGCTGTAGTGTACACCAAGATTAAAAACTATACACAGGAAAATAAAGGCTTGTTCGGTGCTTTGAATACAGTGAAATTTGAGCCTAGAACCAAAACCGGTGCGCCTATCGAAGGATTTGTTTACGAAGCAGGTGCATACTCTATGGACATCCTTAACAAATACAAAGCAGGTGTTAAAGATGAAGAGAACGGAGATTACCAGAAAACATTATTGGATCCGCTTAAATTGAAAAATCTTGCTACTCTTAATGTGACTTATCCGTATAATCCAGATAATGCCGAGACCGGTGAAAACCTTTATATGACCCTTAGCCCCGGCAGTATCCCGGCAGAAGGTGTAATTAAAGTTACCTATGAGTTCGACAATGTTACTTTTTCTTTCGACAATACCGTTGCCGTTGCTCCGGGTGAAACCGAGTTTAGGTTCGAGAAAAATACTTTCTACCCTTTGGGTGCTAATGACGGAGTATTCGATCTGAACTCTCAGCCATATGTAGTATTCGATGCCGGGATAGATAAAGTATTGCTTATCAACGATTGTTTCTATGATACATATGCCAGCTTAAACAATATATTCAATGCTGCCCTTACTACTATTAAAGATAATCAGGGTAATAATATTGCAGTATCCCTCTTTAAGAAAGTAATCATAAGGACAACCAGCGAACTTACAAATAACGAGGTTGCAGCCCTTAACAAACTGGTAGCTGTTACAGACGTTAAGATATATGCTAATACAGTAAACAGAATTCCTAATTTTATTGGATTTACTCCATCATTGGTAACAACCTTAGATCTTCCTAACGTAACGGCGCTTTCAGCAACTGCTTTGGCGGATCTGAACAAAATGGCTGCTATGACAACCCTGAAGCTGCCTAAACTTACCACAGTTCCTGCTGAGGCGTTCATAAGGTTGGTAGCTCTTAATAATGTTGATCTCAGAAGTGCTCAGACAATCGGAACTAAAGCGTTTGGTGTTACTCCTGGTATACAGGTTATAGCTCCTGAGAATACGATTGCAAAACCTAACAAATTCAATGTTACTCCTAACGTTATAGTTTCCGAAGCGCTTACTACACTGGAGCCTAGTGCATTTGTTAATCTTGCAGGTCTTGCTACTATAGATATGCCTGGCGTTAATTCAATCGGATCAAGGGCATTCTTTTTCGCTTCTCCAAATAATTTCTTCGAAAATGTAAACCTTCCTTCAGTTACGATTGCCGGTATTGCTGAAGATGCGTTCGGTTCTTCACAGGTTCCTTATACTCCTTCTGCTCCTAGGATCGCGAATTTATATATGCCTCTGTATGACTTCTCTAATCCTATCATCAGGACTCATCTTGTACGCAAGGACTTCCTGAAGAAAGCAGATATGAGCAGTGTAGGTTTATACTACGGAAAAGACGATGTGAATTCAGGTATGAAACTGGAAGAATTCCCTAAGCTTACAGAGATTAAGATAGGTGCAGGCGCTATCCTGTTCGATAATGCATTCCGGAATTGTTCTATGCTGGCCAAGATAAATATTAAAGATGCTTCCAGAATCGGCAATAATGCATTCCAGAATTGTGTTAAACTGACAAATGTTGAGATAAATGCAGCCGAAGTAGGTAATCTTGCCTTCTACGGTGCATCGGGAATCACAGATCTTAAATTCGGTAATGCCGTTACTACTATCGGAGATGCAGCATTCTTAGATACAGGTGTACCTGCCGGCTTTAATGTAGAGCTTAGCAATGTTGCAAACATAGGTATGGCTGCATTTGCGAATTCTAAGGTTATAGAGATTAACCTCACCAATGTTCAGACTTTAGGTGTAGGAGCATTCCAAAATTGTAATCTGATGATAGGTAAATACGAAGCAAGACGCGGTAAAAACGTACTGTATGTAGGTGCTTCCGTAATACCTGACATGGCATTTGAAGGTTGTAATAAAGTCGATATTATAGACTTCGAAAACATGAATACGGTTATCAACTCTAAATCTGTATTGATTGATAAATCTGCTGAGACAGTCAAAGACTTGGTGATCAACTTTATCCATGATGTTCAGATTAATGATGTAGACTTTATCACTGTTATTGCTAATGGTGCTAATGGCTGGCAAGATGATGTTTCCAAGACTCTGCATACCGTGAACTTCGGCGGAACTTTGAACGGTGCCGACAATAAGATCACTGTAGGCGATAACGGTAAATTCAAATTCACTCCAGAAGGAGTAGGAGCCGTAGAACAAACTTATACAGTTAAGAAAGTAAACAAACTACCGTAATTATATCGGGTTAATGAATATATAAAAGAAGGCGTCCCAAAAGGGCGCCTTTTTTTTAATACCAATGTTGTTTCGGGGATTGTTCATTGTTTATGGCTTGTTACATAATGTTTATTTCAGGATCGGGCCATAGAGAATCCAATATCTCCCAACCACTCCACCAGCCCCAATAGCCCCAATACATACCCCAACCGCCGTCACTAGAAGATTATCAGAGAGTTACATTTTTCAACACTATGCTGTTGAAATTTCATAAAGCCTGTTAGCCAGGAAGTTGCAGCGGTTGGGGTGTGAAAAGGATAGTGAAAAAGGTCATGGAAAAAGAAGATCACTAAAAGGGCTACGGAAAAAGAAGGTCACGGAAAATGGCTACGGAAAAATATCACGAAAATAGGCTACGGGGGTAAAAAGACAGCGGAAAAAAGGATCACTAAAAGGGGGACGGAAAAAGAAGATCACGAAAAATGGCTACGGAAAAATCTCACGAAAAGAGGCTACGGGGGTAAAAAGACAGCGAAAAAAAGGATCACTAAAAGGGGGACGGAAAAAGAAGATCACTAAAATGGCTACGGAAAAATCTCACGAAAAGAGGCGATGAACAACATATCCCGGAGCCTGTCCGGGTGTATAACGAACAGCAAAAACGTCTGTAGTGTAAAAGGGGAAGAGCGTATAACTATTTGTATATGAAAGATTCCAGTTTTTCTCCGTCAAATACCAGATAGTCGCAGCTATGTATCCATTCTCCAAGTATATAAAGTTTGCCGCCGGCTTTAAGATCAACTATTGTCCTGTAATGGAAATGTCCGAATATGAAATAGTCTAAAGGCGCGTGTTTTTGATTCAGTTGAAAATCATTTGCAAATTTTACTATTCCGGAGTCTTCCCGCAGCTCAAAACAGGAGGAGATTTGATCCTCCGTTGTTTCTATCTTTTCCCGGTTTTGTTTTATTATGTCTCCCTGACATTCGTGTGCCAGGCGGTTATGCCTGCTCCAGGTATGAGCTAATGCAAAAGCCCAGCGCGGATGGATACCGCTGAAAAGAAATTGCAGGAATCTGTTATAGAATATGCTTCGTAATAATTTATAGCCCGTATCGCCTTTCCCTAAGCCGTCCCCATGACCCAGGCAGAATCTTTTTCCTTCCAGATCGATAATATAAGGTTGCTTAAGTATTTTTATTCCTATCTCCTGCTCAAAATAGCTGTAAGTCCATATATCATGGTTGCCGTTAAAAAAATATATTTCTATTCCGCGATCCGCCACTTGCGCCAGAGCACCTAAGGTTCGGGTAAATTTACGGGGAATCACATTCTTATATTCGTACCAGAAATCGAAAATATCGCCTAACAGGAAAAGAGCTTTCGTATTGGCGGGAAGCGAGAGGAGGAAGCGGGAAAATTTTTTTTCCCTTTCTGCCGGATCTTTGTATTCAAGCCCCAGATGCACGTCCGAAACAAAATAGTACAAATGCCGCTCTTTCTCCATTGTTCTTTATTTATATCGGTGAAACTTTATTATAACAATTCAAATGTAATACAGGCCAGTCCCGCTATTGCGCAATAAATTGCAAAACCCCATAACTTTGCTTTTTTTACAAGGCTTATCATAAGGGTACATGCGAATAATCCCGATAAAAACGCCGTAATAAAGCCGAGTATCAGCGGTAATGCGGAAATACCCGATTCCGCTCCGGAGAAATCGCCGCCCATAAGCTCCAGAAAGGCTTCTCCAAGGATAGGTATAAGAACCATAAGGAAAGAAAACTGCGCTACGGCGGATTTTTTAACACCCAGCATCAGCCCGGTTGAAATTGTGGAACCTGAGCGTGAAAGTCCGGGCAAAACTGCGGCGGCTTGTGCAATACCTATAATAAATGCCTCTTTATATCCTATCAGTCTTCCCTGGTCGGATAAAGAGCAGCCTTCCACCTTTGCCTTTTCTTCCAATAATTCAGTAGAATGCGTTTCTTTCCGGAATAATGCAGGTTGCGCTTCTGTCCTACTGGCTTCTAAAGACTCCGGCGTGTACGTTCCGCCCTCCTGCCTTTTTGCATAAGTTTGTTTTTTTGTGAGAATTTCGCTAAGGGATAAAAGAGTTGCCGTAACGAGCAACATTATCCCTACTATCAGTAATCCCGATCCGAAAATATCTTCGACATAATCTTTAAAGAATACTCCGACTATGCAGACAGGAATCATAGAGACGCCTATTTTAAAAATATACTCTTTCTGCGGATTGAACCTGAAATTAAAAAAGCCCAGGATCAGTCTCCATATCTGCTTTCTGAAAGCCACTATCGTACTTAAAACCGTTGCGGCATGTACGGCAACTTCAAAACTCAGGTTTCCCGTTTCGATCCCGAAAATAGCTTTGAATATTGTAAGATGCCCGCTACTGCTTACCGGCAGGAACTCCGTGAGTCCCTGGATAAGCCCGAGCACAATAGCTTCTGTTTCGCTCATGACCTTTTATATCCTTTTCCCCTGTACATTACGGCCCATATTTCAACGACCATACCGGCAAGTATCAGTACGGGAGCTATTACAATCCTGGTCGTACTGAACATAGCCTCGTTGAAAACATCCGGATCTTTACTGCCTCCTCCTATCATCAGCACGTATCCCAGAATCATAATTGCCAGACCTGCGATAATATAACGTATATTCCTTTTCGGAATAGCAAATCTTCCTTCATCCGTGTTGGCGGAAGAGGAACTTTTTATTACATTCTCTTTTTTCTTCATTTTATCTGAAGTTAGTTTATAAATTAATAATACAATTCGTCGTTACTTAAAGTTACGAGCCTGTTTACTACAAAAAATGTGCAGGTAATACATATTAATATACCTGTTAATACAGTCCCTCCCAGTACAATCGCCATTGTCTCCATATCGAACAGGGAAAATAATTGTTCGAACTCGCTCCGTATAAGATAAAGCAAAGCGGTAAGCAAAGAAGCGGCCAATAACCCGGAAAGAAGCCCCTGGAACAGAGCTTTAATCAGAAACGGGGCTCTTATAAAAGATTTTGTGGCCCCTACGAGCCTCATTGTATATATTGAAAATCTTTTTGAATAAACATTCAGCCTTACGGTGTTGTTTATCAGGATAAACGAGACGAACAGCAGGAGTACGATAAATGCCATTATTACAATCCCTATTTTCTCCATGTTTTTGTTAAGTATATCTACCAGCGATTCCTGATATGCTACTTCGTCCACTTGAGACAGTTCTTCCAGCGATCCTGTAAGGATTTTAAGGCTGTCGGCGGAAAAATAACGAGCATTAAGCCCCAGTTCTATTGAAATAGGAATTGGATTTGACTCGAACGCGTTAAGGAAATCTTTGCCGAGCATCTCTTTCATCTCTTTTGTACCCTGTTCTTTGGAAATATATTTTGTGTTTTTTACGGCGGGCAATATATCCAGTTGCTTTTGCAGGGCGCAGGCTTCATCATCCGTAACGTTTTCTTTAAGGATGACCGAAACTTTTATATTCTCTTTAAAGTAAGCCGACACCTTTCCGGCATTAATTGCGATCATACCGAAAATCCCAACCAGCAGGAGAACCAGGCTTATGCTTATTATCGAAAGTAAATAGGAGCGTACCAGCCTCCTGGCTATTATATTTTTCTCTTTTTTACCCATTATGAATCAAACATCAAAGATATACAAAAAATGTATATTAATATCTTTAATTATTTTTTTACTATCTTTGTAATCTTAAAATCAATTCTTGGTGAATAGAAGTATAAAGTTATTTAATCATATATCAGCTGGCGGCGATGATTGAAATGTAATTAAAAATTTTTACACGTATGAAAGAACTTAAGAGAGTATTGTTTGTAAATTCCGAGATTTTTCCTTATCTGCCGGAAACTACTATTTCTACGGTAGGCCGTTATCTTCCGCAGGGAATACAGGAAAGCGGAAAGGAAATCCGTTCTTTTATGCCCAGATACGGAAACATAAACGAAAGAAGAAACCAGTTGCATGAAGTAATACGTCTTTCGGGGATGAATATTGTCATAAATGATATAGACAGGCCTCTTATAATAAAAGTATCTTCCATATCGTCTGCAAGGATGCAGGTTTATTTTATAGATAATGATGATTATTTTTACAGGAAATTTGTTTTTGAGGATGAGACCGGGAAATTCTTTGAAGATAATGATGAAAGAGCTATCTTTTTTGCTACGGGTGTTCTTGAAACCGTTAAAAAACTGAGATGGAAACCGGATATAATACATTGCCAGGGATGGATGTCCCATATTCTGCCTCTATACCTTAAAAAAACATATAAAGACGATCCTATTTTCACGGATTGTAAACTGGTTCTCTCTATGTATGACGAGATAACCGGCGAAACTTTCCAGAAAGATATGGCATCGAAAATACTCCTTCCGGGGATTAAAAACAAAGACCTGGAAATTCTGGCTCCGCCGAATGGCATAAATCTTGCTAAATTGGCCATACAATATGCCGACGGGATTATTTACGGAAGTGAAGGGATAAACAACGAGATTACGGACTTTGTTTCTTCGTCTAAACTGCCGGTTCTTCCTTATTTGGAAATAAACCAGGCGTCCCCGGAATATATTAACGAGTATAATCAGTTTTACGACAAAATTTTAGAAGACGATGCTATTTAAGGACTCACTCCGGAAACCGGCCCTGCTGCTTATGACAGCTTTTACGGTATTTTCCTGCATAACTGTTGATAAATCATTAGGAGAACAATATGTGCCCGAAGATCATGACCTTGTCGTAAAAACAGTGTCTTTGAAACTTCCGGTAACATTGAAATCGGAAGACAGCCTTCAGGGGGTATCTTCGGACTATGCTACGGTAGGCGCTATAAGAACATCCCAGTTCGGACTGGCAGGATTCGGAGTATCCGCAAATATCTGTCCGCCTACGCGATCTTTCAAGTTCGGAAAAGATCCGGTTATAAAATATATATATTTATCGGCTCCGGTTAAAAGTTCGCTTGTTATCGACGACAGCCAGACTGCAATACCTCAGGATATATTCGTTCACCGGCTGAAAAAGCGACTGGATTCCACTACGGTATATTGTAATTCCGTCACATCTGCGGATTATGATCCCGTACCTTTGAATTTGAGTTCGGCTACATATTTCGGAGGAGATACCATAAAGGTGTATTTGAAAAATGAATATGGGACGGAGTTGCTTTCCGCAAAGCCGGAAGAACTTGACAGTCTGGATCTGTTTATAAACAGGTTCAAGGGATTATATGTAAGGAGCAGCGCTCCGGAGGGTAATCTTGACGGAGGAAGGATGAGTCATATACAGCGCTCTTCGGCCGCCATTGTTATGAAATATAATTTCCAGCCCGAATGGAAAGAGGGACTGGAACGAAAAGATACTATCGTTTATATGAGCTTTGGAGACGGTTACTGTCTTAATACATCCGAATACGGCAGCGCCAATCTTGAAACCGACCAGCCTCTGGATATTTTACCTGTGGAGGGAGTGGCCGGAGTTAAGCCGTATGTAGATGCAAAAGCTCTTAAAAGTATCATTGATGCCTGGGTCAAAGAGAACGGATATGATAATAAAAAGATAATCGTTTCAAAAGCATTATTCTCATTCCCGTTCGAGGTTCCCGGCAATTTTGATATGACGAAATATCCGCAATACCTTTTCCCTACGCAACGTTATGCAAATACCATAAAAAGTGAAGACGGAAAAGATATAAACCAGAAGTATTATTATCTGTTTGATGATGTAAACACTCCCGGCAATAATCTGGGGGCTATTAACAGGTCTTTATGCGAATACTACGGAGATATTTCCCCTATGATCCAGAAGATGATAAATAAGGATGCTTCGGAAATAAACGGCCGTTATAATTTCTGGCTGGCTCCTTTGCAGTCTATAAAAAATCAATATAACGGAACGGTGTCTTATCATCCCGATGTTTATAATTATTATGTCGGAAAGATTAACGGCCCTGAAGCCGTAAGGTATCCTGAGTTAAAAATCCTGTTTGCCGTATTTAAATAAAGCGCGCTCCCGGTTCTTGAATAAGAGTTGTTTTGATGTTCTGCAAACCGTTTGTTTATTACCTGATATTGGTTTTCATTCATGCTTTGGGCGGTTCTGAGCCAGAATAAGATGATAAAATAAAAACAGTTCTGAAAATTATGTATATTTGTAATTCTACAAGTTATGCATAATTACATTTTTATACTTAATATCTATCATAAACCGGGCAGGGGCCTCTTTTCCTGCCTTATTGCTTGATTTGTGTTTAATCTGCGGGTTAAATTCCGCTTCTTGTTTTATTTTTATGCGTAACACTTTAGTTACGTATCGATTAAATTTTATTAAACGAAGAATATTAAATTATGAATTCAAGAATAGAAAGATTAAGAAAAGAGTCGGTAGATACTCAGCCTTCCCTTTCCATAGAGCGCGCCCTTATAGAGACGGCTTTTTACAGGGAAAATGACGGTAAATATCCCATTCCGGTATTAAGGGGAATGAATTTTTATGAAATATGTAGAAAAAAAAGTATTTATATAGGCAGTGATGAACTTATCGTGGGGGAGAGAGGCCCTAAACCTAAGTCCGTACCCACATTTCCGGAACTTACATGCCATTCGGCGGAGGATTTTCATGTTCTCAGAGAGCGGGAATTACAACGTTACATTATCAGTGACGAAGATATAGATACTTATCAGAGAGAGGTTATTTCATATTGGAGAGGGCGTACGCAGAGGGAGCGTATTTTTAATCATGTTCCCGATACGTGGAAAAATCTTTATGAGGCGGGGCTGTTCACCGAGTTTATGGAACAGCGTGCTCCCGGACATACGGCTTTGGACGGTAAGATATACCGGCTGGGTATGCTTGATTTTAAAAAGCAGATAGAAGAGCAGATGTCGAAGCTGGATTTTCTGAATGATCCGGAGGCTACCGACAAACAAGATCAGTTAAAGGGAATGGCAATCTCCTGCGACGCCGCTGTTTTATTTGCAGAGAGGCATGCGCAGGAGGCCGATAGAATCGCGGATGATCTCGGTAAAAAACTTAAAAAATATCTTGCGGCGGGGGATGACCGGAAAGCTGTCGGGATAAAAAAGAGAATAAAAGAGTTAAAAAGGATAGCCGAAGTATGCCGCCGTGTTCCGGCGCATGCTCCGCGTACTTTCCATGAAGCGTTGCAGACATACTGGTTCGCGCATCTTGGAACCATTACCGAACTTAACGGCTGGGATGCTATGAACCCCGGACACCTGGATCAGCACCTCGAACCTTTTTATAATAAAGAGATAGCCGATGGAACGCTTACCCGTGAAGAGGCTAAAGAACTTATAGCATGCTTCTGGATAAAAGTCAATAATCATCCTGCGCCGCCCAAAGTAGGAATAACGGCCAAAGAGAGCGGTACGTATAATGATTTTACCAATATCAATATAGGCGGGGTCAGGCGTGACGGAACGAGCGGGGTAAGCGAAGTCTCTTATATAATACTGGAGGTGATAGAAGAGCTGCATATACTGCAACCGGGAAGCTCCGTACATATTGCCGAAGTTACTCCCGACGAATTTTTGCATGCCGCCTGCAAGGTGATAAGAAAAGGATACGGATACCCTTCCGTATTTAATCCCGATACATATATACAGGAGCTTGTGCGTCAGGGTAAGAGCCTTGAAGATGCCCGCGAAGGAGGTTGCAGCGGATGTATCGAAGTGGGAGCGTTCGGAAAAGAGGCTTATCTGCTTACCGGCTATCTGAATGTACCTAAGATACTGGAAATAACCCTTAATAACGGGAAAGACCCCGTTACCGGCAAACAGGTAAGCATAGAGACCGGGGAGCCTCTGCGGTTCGGGAGTTTTGAGGAACTTTACGCCGCATTCCTTAAACAACTGGATTATATAGTCCTTCAGAAAGTTACTGTAAGCAACTATATAGACCGCATGTTCGCCAGATATGCACCTGCTACATTTCTTTCCGTTTTAATGGAGGATTGTATCTTAAAAGGGAAAGATTATTATAACGGGGGGCCTCGTTACAATACCAGTTATATACAATGTACCGGACTGGGAACCGTGACGGATAGTTTATCGTCTCTTAAAAAGCATGTTTTCGAAGAGAAAACGGTTTCGATGAAGCAGATGCTCGACGCGGTCGCTTCGGATTTTAAAGGTGATGAGATATTGCGCCTCAGGATTATCAATAATACGCCTTTCTTCGGCAATGACGATGATTACGCCGACAATATAGCCGTACGTGTTTATAATGACCTGTTCAGTGCGATAGACGGAAAACCGAATATCAAAGGGGAATCGTACCACATGAATATGCTTTCTACTACATGCCATATATATTTCGGTAAAGTTATGGGAGCGACTCCTAACGGCCGTTTTGCTTCGCTGCCTATCTCGGACGGTACTTCTCCTTCCCAGGGATGTGACACGCACGGCCCTTCTTCCGTGGTGAAATCGCTTGGCAAATTAGACCAGAAATTATCGGGAGGCACTCTTCTTAACCAGCGGTTTATCCCTAACCTGCTTAAAAAGGAGTCCGATATAGAGAAACTCGGTAAACTTATACGTGTTTATTTCTCTCTCGGAGGCCATCATATACAGTTCAATATCGTGGATACTCCAACTCTCCGCGATGCCCAGAAGCATCCGGAAAACTATCGCGATCTTCTGGTGCGCATGGCCGGATATTCCGATTATTTTAATGATATGAATGCGGATTATCAGGAGGAGATTATAGAGCGTACCGAAAATGCAAATTTCTAGTGTCGTCCGGCAGCCATGAGTTACATATTCGATATTAAGCGTTATTCTATAAATGACGGTCCGGGGATACGTATTACTTTGTTTTTGAAAGGGTGTCCTTTGTCCTGCATCTGGTGTCATAATCCGGAGGGGATAAGTCCCCGGCAGAGTAAATTATATACTATTTCCAGGTGTATAGGATGCGGATTGTGTATTAAGGCATGCCCCTCTGGAGCATTAAGTATGGATTTACTTCCCGACGGAAAGGGGGTAGTTACAGATTCCGGGAAATGTAGGCTGTGCGGAGCGTGCGCATCGGCTTGTCCTTCCAGAGCGATGGAGATGGCGGGGAAAGAATATGATATAGAGCAGGTTATGAAGGAGGTGAGAAAAGAGGCGGTGTTTTTTGAAGAATCCGGCGGAGGGGTTACGATATGCGGAGGGGAGCCGCTGATGCACAGCGATTTTTTATTACAGATACTCGATGCGTGCGGCAATGAGGGATTTCACAGGTGTGTGGATACCACCCTTTTTGCCGGAAGGGATATTGTTGTCCGTACCGCTTTGAACTGCGAATTATTTTTAGTGGATCTTAAAATGATGGATTCCGGGAAGCATAAGAAGTTTACAGGAGTAAATAACGAACTTATACTTGATAATATCGAATATCTGGCCTCTGCGGGGAAAGATTTTATTATACGTATTCCTCTTATAAAAGGGGTTAATGACGATTTGGAAAATCTCACGGCTTCTGCGGATTTTCTGGCGGGGTTACAGCAAAAATATATGTCGGCAAAGTCAGACGGGAACGTTCCGTGCGGTACGGCGGATACCGGCTTTACCGGGGGAAAAAGGCCGGGGAGTTCGGGAAAGAGAATCAGGGTCGAGCTTTTGCCTTATCATGATATTGCAAAAGGCAAACATGCCAGATTGGGGACTATTTATAATCCTTCCGGGGTGGAAATGAGAGAGCCTTCCGGGGATGAGATTGCGGCTGCAATCCTGATTTTTCAAGATAGGGGACTTGAAGTTTAATTTTGTCTAAAAGTCATTCTCCGGAAAGATTTGCATTTTTGTAAGTGTGTGAAAATGTCAGAATTGACTGTTAATTTTTTTTGTCAAAAAACTCTTAAAAAATATAAAAAAAGTTTGTTTATTAAATATTTTGTTTATCTTTGCAACCCGGTAAATTCAGCTCCGTTACAGCTAATTTGCTGGGAATCAATAGAAACACAATATTATTATTGTTAAATTGTAAAAGTAATGTTACAACCAAAGAAAACCAAATTTAGAAGGCAGCAGAAAGGCCGTATGAAAGGGATTGCCCAAAGAGGGAATCAGTTGGCATTCGGCTCGTTCGGAATCAAGACGCTGGAATCATGCTGGATGACAGGTCAGCAGATTGAGGCTGCACGTCAGGCCGTAGTTCGTTATATGAAACGTGAGGGTAAGATTTGGATCAGGATATTCCCCGATAAGCCGTTTACCAAAAAGCCTGCCGAAGTGCGTATGGGTAAAGGTAAAGGTGCTCCGGAGGGATTCGTTGCTCCTGTTACTCCAGGCAGAATGTTAATAGAAATAGAGGGCGTTCCAATGGAGATTGCGAAAGAGGCTCTCCGTTTAGGTGCTCAGAAGCTACCGGTGATTACGAAATTTGTAGTTCGCAGAGACTATGTTGAATAATTAATGGAGATTAAAAAATGAAAATATCTGAAATACGTGAATTATCTGTAAAAGATTTGCAGGAACGTTTGGAAACCGAAAGGGTAAATCTGAACCAAATGAAGATGAATCATGCTATCTCTCCGTTGGAAGATTCGTCAAAAATTAAGAAAGCAAGAAAAAATATTGCAAGAATGCTCACAGTACTGAGCCAAATTGAAAACCAGAACAAAAAATAGTAGTTCATGGAAAGAAGACTTCGTAAAGAAAGAATAGGTGTAGTGGTAAGTAATAAAATGGAGAAATCCGTTGTTGTTGCTGTTAAAACAAAAGAGAAACACCCTATTTACGGAAAGTTCGTAAATAAAACCACTAAATTTGTTGCTCACGATGAGAAAAACGAGTGCAGCGAAGGAGATACCGTAAGGATTATGGAAACCCGTCCGTTGAGCAAAACAAAATGTTGGAGATTAGTAGAAATTGTAGAAAAAGTTAAATAAGCCATGATACAACAAGAATCAAGATTAATGGTAGCAGATAACAGCGGGGCAAAAGAAGTTCTTTGCATCCGTGTGTTAGGTGGTACACGCCGCCGTTATGCCGGCATCGGAGATAAGATTGTAGTTGCCGTTAAAAGTTCTATTCCAGGTGCCGATGCTAAAAAAGGCTCGGTTTCCAAAGCTGTGATAGTTCGTACTAAAAAAGAGATTCGTCGTGCCGATGGCTCTTATATACGATTTGATGAAAACGCCTGCGTGTTGCTGAATAATCAGGGCGAGGTTCGCGGTACACGTATTTTCGGCCCTGTTGCCAGAGAGTTACGTGATAATTATATGAAGATTGTTTCCTTAGCTCCGGAAGTATTATAAAAATAAGGAATAGTAATTATGAATAAGAAGTTACATATAAAGAAAGGTGATATGGTTTTTGTTAATGCCGGGGACGAGAAAGGTAAGACCGGAAAGGTTCTTGAGGTTAACAGAGAGAAAAACCGCGCTATCGTTGAGGGAATCAACATGGTAAGCAAACATACCAAACCTAATGCCCAGAACCCGCAGGGTGGTATAATTAAACAAGAGGCTAGTATACATATTTCAAATTTGCAAGTGGTGGATCCTGCCAAAGGCGGTCCTACCAAAATCGGACGCAGACCTAATGATAAAGGCAAATTGGTTCGTTTTGCAAAAAAATCCGGGGAGGAGATTAAATAATGGCAAAAGAGGCAAAAACAACAAAAGCTGCACCTAAAGTAGAGGGTGCGCAGGTGAAAGTAGAAGGTTTTGTCCCTACTCTTCAAAAGAAATATAGAGAGGAAATCGTTCCTAAATTGCATAAAGAACTTGGATATAGCTCTGTAATGCAGGTTCCTAAATTGGAAAAAATAACTATTAACCAGGGAATGGGGCAGGCTACCGCCGATAAAAAACTGGTTGAGGTAGCGCAGAGCGAACTTACCATTATTACCGGTCAGAAAGCTATGCTTACATATTCCAAAAAGGATATTTCCAACTTTAAACTACGTAAGGGTATGCCTATCGGCGTAAAAGTTACTTTGCGCGGCGCCAAAATGTACGAGTTCCTGGAGAGGCTTATTGCGGTTTCGCTTCCCCGTATCAGGGATTTCAAAGGTATTAACCAGAAATTTGACGGCAGAGGGAATTATACTCTCGGTATAAAGGAGCAGATCATTTTCCCTGAAATTGATATTGATAAGATTACCAAAGTTCTGGGTATGGAGATAACTTTCGTTACCTCTACCGGAAGCGACGAAGCCGCTTATGCTTTGCTTCGTGAATTTGGATTGCCTTTTAAAAAATAATCAGATAATAATCTAAAGAGAAATAGAGAATGGCAAAAGAATCAATGAAGGCACGCGAGATTAAACGCGCTAAATTATGTGCCAAATATGCTGAAAAACGCAAACAGTTAAAAGAGGCCGGCGATTGGGCTGCTCTTGATAAACTTCCTAAAAATTCAAGCCCGGTGCGTAAACACAATCGTTGTTCTATCACGGGAAGGCCAAAAGGATATATGCGTATTTTCGGTATCAGCCGTATCCAGTTTCGTGAAATGGCCAGTAAGGGTTTAATCCCCGGCGTTCACAAAGCTAGCTGGTAGTAATATAAAAAGCTTATTAAAGAGGCCGTGTTTACTTGCCTCTGTAATAATTATATAACTTAAATATTAATTGGATATCGGGCTCTCTTATCGGAGTCGAATCTTAAAAACACAAATTAACAATGACTGATCCAATAGCAGATTTTTTGACAAGGATCCGTAACGCTTCGATGGCGGGACATAAAATAGTGGAAATTCCATCGTCAAAAATGAAAATGGAACTTACCCGCGTTCTTCATGAGAAAGGGTATATCCTTAGTTACAAACTTGTTGAGGGAACACCTTTCAACACTATCAAGATAGCTCTTAAATACCATCCTGAAAGTAAGAAAGCAGCTATCAAGAAGATTATCCGTATAAGCAAGCCGGGTTTGAGGCAGTACAGGGGTATAGATAATATGCCTAGAGTATTGAACGGACTGGGGATTGCCATTTTATCCACATCAAAAGGCGTTATTACCGATAAAGAGGCCAAGGCCCTTAATGTCGGCGGTGAGGTTCTGTGTTATGTATATTAATGGCATAAGGATAATAAATTTTATAATTAATAACACAATTAGTTTAATATGTCAAGAATAGGAAAATTACCTGTAAGCCTTCCGCAAAATGTAACGGTTACTATCGGAGCCGGTAATGTGGTTAAGGTTAAAGGCCCGCTCGGTGAATTGACCCAGAAAGTCGATCCTGATATTAAGGTAGCCGTAGAAGGGGGCGTAGTGACCGTAGGGAGACCTACCGATCAGCCGCGCCATCGTTCAATGCATGGTTTATACCGCGCTCTTATTAATAATATGGTTGTAGGAGTATCGCAGGGCTTCACTGTAAAACAGGAGCTTGTGGGTGTGGGTTTCCGTGTGGAGGTTAAAGGCCAGATCCTTGAATTCAGCCTGGGATATTCTCACGATATTCATTTCCAGTTGCCTAATGAGGTTAAGGGAGAGGCTGAGCCGGTTAGAAAAGGTGCTAATCCGATTTTGGTGCTGAAAAGCCATGATAAGCAGTTGCTGGGAATGGTTGCCGCCAAAATACGTTCGTTACGTAAGCCTGAACCGTACAAGGGTAAAGGTATTAAGTTTGTTGGTGAACAACTTCGTCGGAAAGCCGGGAAGTCGGCCGGCGCTAAATAATAAGGAGAAGGTTTATGGCTATAAATAAGATAGAAAGAAGGAAAAGAATACATTACCGCATTCGTAAAGTGGTTAAGGGTACTTCCCGGAGACCAAGAATGTGTGTGTTCAGAAGCAATAATCAGATCTACGTTCAGTTGATCGACGATGTTAATGGCGTTACTTTGGCTGCCGCTTCGTCATTGGATAAAGCGATTGTAGAGCAGGCTAAAGGGAAAACGAATGTTGAAGTCGCTGCATTAGTTGGTAAAGCCGCTGCAGAGCATGCTGTTGCAAAAGGTATCTTGGAGGTTTCTTTTGACCGCGGAGGTTACCTTTATCACGGAAGAGTAAAAAGTTTAGCTGATGCCGCTCGTGAAGGCGGACTTAAATTCTAGGAGACTATGGCAAATATGAATGTAAAAAAGGTAAAAACTACCGAACTGGAGCTTAAAGACAGGCTCGTTGCAGTTCGAAGAGTTACTAAAGTAACAAAAGGTGGTCGTCACTTCAGTTTTGCTGCAATAGTTGTTGTAGGCGATGAGAATGGCGTAGTAGGATACGGATTGGGTAAGGCTAACGAGGTTACCACCGCTATATCTAAAGGTATAGAGGATGCAAAGAAAAACCTTGTAAAAGTTCCGCTTAACAAGAGGACAATACCTCATGAGCAGTCTGCGAAATTCGGAGGCGCCAATGTATTTATGAAACCCGCCGCCGCAGGTACCGGGGTTAAGGCCGGTGGTGCTATGCGTGCAGTGTTCGAGTCTGTCGGGATACATGATGTGCTGGCTAAATCCAAAGGTTCTTCTAATCCCCACAACCTTGTAAAGGCTACTGTTGCAGCTCTTGCGGAGATGCGTGACGCCTATACCATTGCAGGATTGAGAGGTATTCATATGAATAAAGTTTTTAACGGTTAAGGAGGTCTAAGAATATGGCAAAAGTTAAAATTACTCAGGTAAAAAGTAAAAACGGAGCTACCAAAAGCCAGAAAGCATGTCTGGAGTGTTTGGGAATTCGCCGAATTAATCACTCTGTGGAATTGGAGCTTAATCCTGTGTACAACGGTATGCTCCAGAAAGTTCTGCATCTTGTTAAAGTAGAAGAAATCAGCTAATAGGAGATTCAAACATGAAATTACATACATTAAGCCCCGCTAAGGGTTCCAAAGGAAGAGAGAAAAGAGTCGGCCGCGGCGAAGGATCGGGTCACGGAGGAACATCTACCCGTGGTCATAAAGGCGCACAGTCACGTTCCGGTTACTCTCGTAAACTTGGTTTCGAAGGAGGCCAGATGCCTATTCAGAGGCGTTTGCCTAAATTCGGATTCAACAATCCTAATAGAGTAGAATATAAAGCTATCAATCTTTCGAGCTTGCAGGCTTTAAGCGAGAAAGCCCAAATAGATACCATTACTTTTGATACTTTGGTTGAATACGGCCTTGTTTCAAAAAAGGATATGGTAAAGATATTGGGTAACGGCGAGCTTAAGGCAAAACTGAATGTTACGGCTCATGCTTTTTCAAAATCCGCAATAGCCAAGATTGAAGCCGCAGAAGGTTCTACAACTATAATCTAACGAAACTAATGAAAAAATTAATCGAAACTATACAGAATATTTTCAAGATTGAAGAGTTGCGTAACAGGATAGTATATACTATCTTGTTACTTCTGGTATATCGTTTGGGCAGCTTTGTGGTTGTTCCCGGTATAGATCCCACGCAACTTGCTAATCTGGAGGCTCAAACTCAGGACGGCCTTTTAGGGTTGTTGAACATGTTTTCCGGAGGTGCTTTCGGTAATGCTTCAATTTTTGCCCTGGGTGTAATGCCTTACATCTCCGCATCTATTGTTATTCAACTTTTGGGAATTATGATTCCTTATTTCCAGAGACTGCAGCGCGAAGGCGAAAGCGGCCGCAGGAAAATGAATCAATGGACCCGTTATCTGACAATTGGGATCCTTGCCCTGCAAGGCCCTGCTTATTTAACGAATCTGCATACCCAGTTGCCGGAGACAGCATTTCTGATTAAAGGATTGTCTTTTAATTTATTTGCTACCATAGTTCTTATAGGCGGTACTATGTTTATTATGTGGTTAGGCGAAAGAATTACCGATCGCGGCTTAGGTAACGGTATTTCGCTTATAATCATGGTTGGTATTATTGCAAGGTTGCCTTATGCGCTGGCTGCCGAATTCGGAACGAGATTTAGTCAAACAACCGGTAGTGCGCTTATGCTTATCGTTGAATTGCTTATATTGTTCTTCGTATTCGTCGCCACTATAGCGTTGGTACAGGGAACCCGCAAAATTCCGGTACAATATGCCAAGAGAATTGTAGGTAACAAACAATACGGCGGAGTGCGTCAATATATACCGTTAAAGATCAATGCGGCAGGTGTGATGCCTATTATCTTTGCACAGGCTTTGATGTTATTCCCGCTTATATTTGCAAGCTTTGATGCTACCCGTGGATTAGCCGCCACGTTAGGTGACTATACAGGCTTCTGGTATAATTTCATATTCGGCTTGTTGGTAGTAGCGTTTACTTACTTTTACACTGCAGTAACCGTGAATCCTACGATGATGGCCGAAGATATGAAGAAAAACGGCGGTTTCATACCGGGAATTAAACCGGGTAAAAAAACGGCCGAGTATCTGGATGCGGTTATGTCCCGTATTACCTTGCCGGGTTCTATTTTCCTGGCTTTGGTTGCGATACTGCCTGCATTTGCAATGAAACTCGGAATCAATAACCAGTTCGCCCAGTTTTACGGGGGGACTAGTCTGTTGATCCTTGTAGGTGTTGTGCTGGATACTTTGCAGCAGATAGAAAGTTATTTGTTGATGCGCCACTACGACGGTTTAATGAAGACGGGACGTTTGAAAGGCCGTTCGGGAATGTAATTTTGATAGTTCATTTGAAATGGTAAGATTAAAAACCGACAGCGAGATAGAGATTCTTAAAGAGAATGCTATCCTGGTTTCAAAAACGCTTGCAGAGGTAGGCAAGGCGATAGCTCCGGGAGTGAAGACAAAGCACCTGGATGATATTGCCAGAGAGTATATCATCGGCAATGGAGCGGAACCGGGCTTTCTCAACTACGGCGGTTTTCCGTATACACTATGTATCTCTGTTAACGATGTGGTGGTCCACGGTTTTCCCGGCGACTATTCATTGAAAGAAGGAGATATAGTTTCGGTAGATTGCGGTACTATATATAAAGGATTTTACGGAGATTCGGCATACACTTTTCCTGTGGGTAAAATTGATGATGAAACTGCAAAGCTTTTAAAAGTTACGAAAGAATCCTTATATTTGGGAGCTAAAAAGGCTGTGGCCGGTAACAGGATAGGAGATATAGGCAGTACGATTCAGCAGTATGTTGAACAGTTCGGATTTTCTGTGGTTAGAGAGATGGTGGGTCACGGTGTGGGCAGAAAGCTGCACGAGGCTCCGGAAGTTCCTAACTACGGAAAAGCAGGACAGGGCAAGAAATTGTATGAGGGGATGGTTATCTGTATCGAACCCATGATTAATGCCGGGAGAAAAGAGATATATCTCCATGAGAACGGTTGGGCAGTGAGTACGGCTGATAAAAAGAATTCGGCACATTTCGAGTTCATGGTTGTCGTAAAGCGAGAAGCCCCGCAAATCTTGACTACATTTGAATATATTGAAAATGAGATTAAATAACATTAAATTATAGGGAAATAAATTATGTCAAAACAATCTGCTATTGAAAAAGACGGAACAATTATAGAGGCATTGTCCAACGCGATGTTCAGGGTTGAACTAGATAACGGTCATGTTATCATAGCTCATATATCGGGGAAGATGAGAATGCACTATATCCGTATTTTGCCTGGCGATAAAGTCAGAGTAGAGATGTCTCCCTATGATTTAACAAAGGGAAGGATTTCTTTCAGATACAAATAAAAACTAAATACAATGAAAGTAAAAGCATCCATTAAAAAGCGTAGCGAGGATTGCAAAATTGTTAAACGCAAAGGTCGTTTATATGTGATTTGCAAAAAGAATCCTAAATTTAAAATGCGCCAGGGATAATTCCTATATTGTAAACAATAAAGAAAAAATAAATTATGGCACGTATAGCCGGAGTAGATTTACCAAAAAACAAACGTGGAGAGGTAGGTTTGACCTACATCTTTGGAATTGGTCGCAGTTCTGCCCAAAAAATCCTTAATAAGAACGGTATAGATGTTAATATTAAGGTGCAGGATTGGACAGATGACCAAATCGCTGCAATCAGGCAGACTGTTGCAGAAGAGTATAAAATTGAAGGCGAACTTCGTTCTGTCATTCAGTTGAATATTAAACGTCTTATGGATATTGGCTGTTACAGGGGAATCCGTCACAGGATAGGTCTTCCTGTAAGGGGACAGAGCACCAAGAATAATGCCCGTACCAGAAAAGGCAAGAAGAAGACGGTAGCTAATAAGAAGAAAGCAACTAAATAGAACCTAAGATTATGGCAAAGAAAACAGCATCTAGTAAAAAGAGAATTGTTAAGGTTGATGCGTATGGCGAGGCTCATATATCTTCAACATTCAACAACGTAATTGTAACTTTAACTAATAGCTTAGGACAGGTTATCAGTTGGTCTTCAGCCGGTAAAATGGGCTTCAGAGGGTCTAAAAAGAACACTCCGTATGCAGCTCAGGTTGCAGCAGCAGATTGTGCTAAAGTTGCTTTTGATTTAGGATTGCGTAAAGTTAAGGCTTACGTTAAAGGTCCTGGTGCCGGACGTGAGTCTGCTATTCGTACTATTCATGGTGCAGGTATAGAAGTAACTGAAATTGTAGACGTTACTCCGCTTCCTCACAACGGTTGCAGGCCAAAAGGTCGCCGCAGAGTATAAGAGTATATTCCTAATAATTTAAATTTGATTTAATATGGCAAGATATACCGGGCCTTCTACAAAAATCGCCCGCAAATTTGGGGAGCCTATATTTGGCCCCGATAAAAGTTTCGAACGCAAGAATTATCCTCCGGGACAACACGGTTTGGCTAAGAAAAGGAAAAAAACTTCCGAGTACGGCGTTCAGTTAAAAGAGAAGCAGAAAGTAAAATATACCTACGGCTTGCTGGAGAGACAATTCCGTAACCTGTATGAAAAAGCGGCTAAAATGAAGGGTAAAAAAGGTGAGAACCTTATATTCCTTCTGGAGTCCCGCATGGATAATCTGGTGTACAGATTGGGTATAGCTCCTAGCCGTGCAGCAGCAAGGCAGTTGGTTACTCACCGCCACATTCTGTTGAACGGCGAACTTTGCAACATTCCTTCAGCATTGGTGAAGCCGGGCGATGTTATTGGTGTTCGCGAAAGGTCAAAGAGCCTTGAGGTTATTCAGGATAGTATTGCAGCTTCTGCCAACAGATATCCTTGGTTGGAGTGGGACGCTTCCCGTCTGGCCGGAAAATATCTGAATCTTCCTGACAGAACCGAGATACCTGAGACTATTAATGAGCAGCT
Organism: uncultured Muribaculaceae bacterium; assembly: GCA_964449975.1. Lineage (GTDB taxonomy): Bacteria > Bacteroidota > Bacteroidia > Bacteroidales > UBA932 > Egerieousia. Next base: position 52,593 of record CAYVED010000004.1, on the reverse strand, counting down.
TATTGTTGAGTTGTACTCTAAATAATAATGCTTGATTATAAGCGTAACACTAATAAAATTAAATAAAAATGGCAATTTTAGCATTTCAGAAACCGGACAAGGTAATAATGCTCGATTCAACCGATACTTTTGGTAGATTTGAGTTCAGACCGTTGGAGCCTGGCTATGGTATTACCATAGGTAACGCATTGCGTCGTATTCTATTATCTTCACTTGAGGGTTTTGCTATCACTTCAATTAAAATACAGGGAGTGGACCATGAGTTCGCTACAATACCCGGCGTGATTGAAGGAGTTGTAGATATTATTCTTAATTTGAAACAGGTACGTTTCAAAAGAATGATAGAAGATGAAGATAGCGAAGTGGTGACCGTGACTGTTAGTGGCAAGCAAGATTTTACTGCTGAGGATATTTCCAGGCATTTGTCTTCGTTCAAGGTTCTTAATCCGGAGCTTCACATCTGCTCTATGGAGCCGTCCGTGAAACTCACTATAGAACTTAAAATAGGTAAGGGCAGGGGTTATGTGCCTGCTGAAGAGAATAAAGTCGAGGGTGTTCCGTTCGGGACTATTCCTGTCGATTCTATCTATACTCCTATTAAAAACGTTATGTTTAATGTTGAAAACTGGCGTGTTGAGCAGAAGACCGATTACGAAAAGCTGAATCTGGAGATTACAACTGACGGTTCAGTACATCCTAAGGATGCTCTTAAAGAGGCTGCAAAAATATTGATCCATCATTTCATGTTGTTTTCGGACGAAAAGATTAGTCTGGAGACCGTTCCGGAGGTGGTTAGCAATGAGCTTGACGAGGAATCGCTGCGCATGCGCCATCTGCTTCTTACAAAGTTGTCTGATATGGAACTTTCGGTAAGAGCTTTGAATTGTTTGAAAGCTGCCGAAATAGAGACATTTGCGGATCTGGTTTCCCACCAGCGGACGGAACTTATTAAGTTCAGGAACTTTGGCAAGAAATCATTAACCGAGATCGACACGCTGATAGAAAGACTGAAACTCTCTTTCGGCATGGATGTTACTAAGTATAATATTGAAAAAAAGTAATATAAAATGAGGCATAATAAGTCATTCAACCATTTAGGAAGAAAAAGCGGACACCGTAAAGCTATGCTTGCGAATATGGCTTCGTCTCTCCTGCTTCACAAGCGGATCGAGACTACGCTGGCCAAAGCCAAAGCATTACGTATTTATGTTGAACCGCTCATCACCAAATCAAAAGAGGACAGCACTCACTCTAGGCGTACTGTTTTTAGTTACCTTAAACAAAAAGAGGCTGTTACAGAACTGTTCAGGACTATTGCTCCTAAAATAGCAGATCGTCCGGGCGGATATACCCGTATTGTAAAAACAGGATTCCGTGTAGGAGATGCGGCGGATATGGCAATTATCGAGCTTGTAGACTTTAATGAAGCGGCTTTGACTTCTGCTGTTAAGAAAGAGGCCAAGAAACCTTCTACCCGCAGAAGCCGCGTTAAAAAAGCCGAGGCTCCTAAAGCGGAAACTTCAGAAGTTGCTCCTGCTGTGGAGGAATAAGCGGATATTTAATAATAAGAAACGAACATAGACTTTTTAATCAAAAATTCGCTCAGGGATGTGATTAAAAGGAGTTTATGAGAGAGTATATATGAAAAGGCCGTCGGATATAAATATCGGACGGCTTTTATTCATATATGCTTAAACGTTTGTTAAAGAGTTCTTCGGCCGGGTAGAGTTCATTTATTTTCTTGAAAGCGTTTTCCCTGAACAGCAGTTGAGTATGCCTGTCGTCTATGAGCTTTATTGTTCCGGCGGCGAATTCTCCAGGCGTATTTTCTATATAACATTCCCGGTTATTTGCGAAATCAAGCCCTTCTACCCCCACAGCGGTGGTGATAAAAGGAATGCCGTTGTTTGCCGATTCTATTATTTTCATTCTCATACCGCTTCCCGTGAGGATAGGTACTATCATAATAGAATTTTGAGCATAGACGGAGAGTGACGGTACGAACCCCGCCATTTTTACGTTCTTATATTCTGTTTCGATTTTTTTCCGAGTCCTTTTTCTCCATTTTCCTATTATGATAAGACGTGATGCGGGTTTCTTTTCCAGAATATTATTCCATACGTTATTGAGGAACCAGAAGACGCCTTCCGAATTCGGCTGGTGACTTTCCCCTCCTATGAAAATGATATTTCCGGAATAATCGTAGTTTTCAGGCAGATGATCGCAGGATGCCGGAATAATTGCCGGAGATACGGATATTTTCGTTTTAACACCCTCTTTTTCCAGAATTTTTTTATCGGTATCGGTTAGTGTGACAACGGTATCGCAGGCATTCATGGCTGTTATTTCCTGCTGTTTGAGCATATTATACTGGTAGTAGTCACATGCCGGAAGGAGTGCGGGGTCTTTAATAAAGCGCATGTTCCGGATAAAATGTATCTCGTGTTGTAAGAAAATCTTTTTTATATCCGGAAAAGCGTATGCCAGATTAAGATTGTCGGCAAATTCAAGCTGGATTATCTCTATATTATTCTTTTTTATTATTTCTTCCAGGAAGTTGATGAATCCGTAATTTATATTTGCTTCAAAAGAGTGCGTAAGAGCGGGATTTATGATTTTCCTGTTTTGCAGGTCGAGTTTTTTGTATAGTCCGGTTATTTGTTTGATATATTTTCTGACCGGTAGAAAAGGTCTTTTTGTACGATAACGGCAAAAAGAGACTTCCGGCCATTGTTTTTTTAATTTTTCTTCCTCTTTTTCGTTTGCAGTGAGATAGGCCAGTGAGATATTCATCTGTTTCCTGCTTCTGTCGATCATGTGATATTGGGCCTGTGCGCCTCCGGAGTTAAGAGGAAGGGGGAATACCGAAGTGACTATAAGTATATTCTTCCTGGATATTTGTTTATTTTTCTGCATTGTGACCTGTTTTTTTATTGAATATTTCCATATCTGCTTCCAGTTTTTTTCTGAAATCCATATATTCCTTGCTTTCCGGAAAGAGAGGGCGGTGATTCAGAGCTTTTGTGATGCGGATAGCTTCTTTCATTAAGGGATAGCTTTCCTCTGCAATGAAACTTGCGGCGAACCTCTCGAAAATATACTCTACGGCTTGTTGCGAAGGATGTATCATATCTCCGGCGTAGAAACGGTAGTCCCGTAACTCGTCAAGCATTATTTCATAAGAAGGGAAATAGTGCATGGATATGTTTCCGGTTTTTCCGGAGTTACCGCCCGGTTTCCCGGTGTTTTTCAATATCTCGTCCACTGCCAGTAAAAGAGCCGCTTTGCTTAACTGGCTGTAGTGCGCTCCGTCTTTGAGATGTCTTATGGGACTTACGGTAAATATAATTCTCCGGGGCCTGTTGTCGCTTTTGGCTTTCTCTACGGCGTTTACAATCCGTTGCAATTCTTTTACGCACTCTTTAACGGTAAGTAATCTCCGCTCAAATTCTCCTGCTCTTATTTTATGGCAGTTGGAAACAATGATATTCCTGGAGATATGTCTGTATACGAAAGCCGTTCCGAGCGTTATTATTATTGTATCCGCCTCTTTGAAAAATGCTGAACTTTTATTGAGGGAGGCATTTGCCTTTGTAAGGAATTCTTCCTCTGAAAAACCGGATACGGAGCTGTGGTGAAAGAAAGAAGAGTATATTTTATTGCATTCTATTATATCTTCTTTAACAAAAGCTTTTCCCGATGACAGTCTTTCCGCCGAGCCTGCTATCGAAGACGGATTATACAGCGTTCCGAACGGATTTATCATTACATTGAACCTGTAATCTTTAAGATATTGTCCTATTTCGTCCGCAAAGCAGGAGCCCAGCATGAGAATTTTATTGTGATATGTAATTCCCTTTTCCGTGCGCGGGATCTGCACTTTTGTTGTGAATTCCATAATATATCGGTTTTACCGGTTTGCGGAAAATTCTTCCTTTTCATTTAAAATCTGTGCCGTCCGGATGTTTTCCAGGCCTCCCCTCAAAAGAGGAGATGTGGCAAATATGGCATTAAATTCTTTTCCCGACAAATTTTTCCACCATTCCGGAGCGGCATCCGAAAGAAGGTTGCGGCGTGTGGAAAATTCCTGCCAGCCGGAAATGTTTTTGCTGTTCCAGGGGCATACGTCCATACAGGCGTCGCATCCGAAGTAACGGCCGTGCAGCTTTGGGATGTTATCTTCCACAATTACAGCGGAGAGTGATTTCGAAAGCTCTTTGTTCTCTATAGTATTATAAGAGATGCATTTACGGGAGTCGATCGTGTAGGGGGCGCATAAAGCCCCGGTGGGGCATGCGTCCAGACATCTTCTGCACGAACCGCAATATTGCGTCTCTACTCCCGGCGATACGCAGGGCAACTCTATATCGGTGACGATGATTCCTATGAAGGTTCGTATTCCCGCTTTGCGGCTTATAAGGAAGGTATTTTTCCCTATAAACCCCAGTCCGGCTTTTACCGCCCACGCTCTTTCCAGTACCGGAGCGGAGTCGGTGAAAACCCGTCCCCTGGGGCCTGATGCGGGGCTTCCCGCAGAGTTGCCGTTAATGCTTTTTCCGGCGCTCTCCTGTTCCTGCACCATGTCGGTGAGCTTTTGTAATATTATGTGCAGTTTGTCTTTTATGATTTTATGGTAATCCTCTCCTAAAGCATAGGAGGCTACTCCGCAGCCGGAGGGTTCGCCGTACGGGGCAAGGAATACCAGTATGCTTTTGGCTTCTTCTGTCAGGAGCCGGGGATCTAACCGTTTTTCAATGTTTCTTGAAAGATAGTCCATGCCGGCAAAATAGCCGTTATGCATTGATCTTAAATAACGTTCACGTTCCTGTACAAGCTCTTCCGCCTTTGCAATGCCGAAATCGGCAAATCCCAGGCCGTATGAAAGATCGCTGATGTTCCGTACTATATCGTTATTTTTCTGTTGCATTTTGCAAATGTAGTAAATCCTGTTGTTATAGATTAGATGCTTTACGGGAATTCGAAGATATTGATAGATATAAATTGAAAGTTGTTATAAATATGAAGAAAAATCCTGAAATTTGTATAAAAATACTACATTTGCGAAATGAATCTAAAAGGGAAACTAAATCATATTTAATATATAAATGAAAAGAATTTTAGTAGTTGGCGCAGGTGGACAAATAGGAACGGAACTGGTTCCTCACCTCCAGAAAAATTACGGTTTTGATAATGTTATCGCAGCCGATTTAAGACCTGAGATTGTAGAAAAACTTTCGCACGGCTCTCATGCCGTCTCCCTTGATGCCCTGGATCTCGATGCTTATGCCGGGATCGTAAAAAAGCATAAGATAGATGCTATCTTTAATCTGGTGGCGCTTCTTTCGGCTACCGGAGAGAAAAATCCGCAGTTGGCATGGAATATCAATATGGGAGCGCTGCTTAATTCCCTTAATATAGCAAAAGAGAACGGATGCGCAGTATTTACTCCGAGTTCCATAGGCGCTTTCGGGGAGAATACCCCGCATTATAAAACCCCTCAGGATACGGTTATGAGACCTAACACCATTTACGGCGTTTGTAAGGTATCCGGAGAATTATTAAGCGATTATTATTTTACCCGTTTCGGAGTGGATACCCGAAGCGTACGTTTTCCCGGTATTATTTCCAACGGATGTATGCCTGGCGGAGGTACTACAGATTATGCAGTGGAGGTTTTCTACCATGCCGTAGAAACAGGAAAATATACATGCGAAGTTCCTCAGAATACATATATGGATATGTTATACATGCCCGACGCGCTTGAAGCTACGACACAACTTATGGAGGCCGATCCTTCAAGGTTGGTACACAGGAACAGCTTTAATATAACTTCTATGAGTTTTACTCCGGAGCAGCTATTTACCGCGATACGCAAACGTATTCCGGAATTTACATGGGATTATAATATAGATCCGGTCAAAGATAAAATTTCCGCTTCATGGCCGGATTGTATGGATGACTCGTGCGCCCGTGCCGAATGGGACTGGAACCCTAAATGGGGTATTAATGAGATGATAGACGATATGATTGCCGCATGCAGAAAGAAACGGGAAAAGAAATAATTTATGCGCGGTTTTAAAACATTGGTTACGGTATTAATATTATCTCTTGCATGTAGTATTGCCGTTGGGCAGAATATCGTAAATAAAGGCCCCCACGAAATCAGGCTCGGCGTAGGAGCTGTGATCGTACCTGGTTATTATAATAATAACATTAAAGACGATATACCTCCTCCGGGATCTGCTCCCGGTTATTATCGTTATCCCGGAGATAAAATAGGTACTCCGGGAATTAATTTTTCATATACCTATCAGCTTAAAAGGTGGCTTGCCCTCGGTATAACATTGGGTTATGCGGGAGTATTCCAGAAGAGTTATGATCTTTATACGGATAATACGGTCTCAAAAAAAGGCAAGCATTTTATTAGTTTTACTCCTGCTGTCCGTTTCGACTGGTACAGAAGTAATATGGTTAAGTTATACTCGTGTTTTGGACTGGGGCTTGGTCATATTTTCGAGAGAGAGAGGTATATCGGACAGGATTATGTTGAAAGGGACGGTTTCTATACTCCTACGATAGATTTTACCCCTCTGGGAATTTCCGTAGGAAGGAAAATATTCGGATTTTGCGAATTCGGCCTCAGTACCCAGGGATTTGTAAAAGCCGGTATAGGTTACAGGTTTAACGACAGAACTAAGAAATAATTATTAAACGTATGAAAAAGACCGTATATATATTGCTGCTGTTGCCTTTCCTGACTTGTTGCGTAATAGAGAGCTATGATAAACCCAAGAAAACTGTCGCAGGGTATCATCTTGCTTCCTATGCAACGGGGGCTATGTGTACTAACGCTTTGTTTGCGGATGTGGCAAGGGTTATCCGGATGTGGCAGGAGGCTCCTACGCATGAGGAAAGGTATAAAATAGAGGATAAATATTTCAGGAACCAGAAAGTGAGGGAGATAGGGGATACGATACAGATAGTAGGGATATGTAAAATAAATACATTCGGCAAATCGTTTGCGGATAGTTATTGGGAGATATTTTCGAGTGTTCCGCATTCCGGAATAGAGCAAAAAGTCTCGCTGTCAGGGGACGGTATAAGAGTGGAGCGTATCGATAAGAAATCTGCAGAAAAGTGCGATCTGGTAGTGGATTTTACAGGTGACGGAAAAGAATATTCGGTTACGGGAACCGGCCGGTTTCCGGTTATTCCAAGATATGACGGAGGATATACCGGCGGTTCATATAATATCACGGCTCCGGTAAAACTCGTTTCCGTAGGAGAACTGTCTCCTTTCTGGTTTTACGGAAGGTTGGAAGTTTGCGGCGGAGATTTAGCGATAAAGGTTTACCGGGACGATATTCATATCGAACAGGACGATATTTCCGTGAGATATTTACCCGGCCCGGCGATTAAAGTTTCGTTCAGGGGATTTAATGACTACTTCGATTATTTTCATTGGAACTGGTTGTGGCGTTATTAAGAAACGGTGTCTTATTCAGTCCGGTTCTTTCCGTTGCAGATGTTATTTCGGAGCTATTCTGTACAGGAAGATTGCTATTACTGCATAGATTGCGTTCGGAACCCACAGCGCTATGCCTGGCGGTAGGGTATCCGTGTGTACGAACATCTGGCTGAAACGCAGGAACAGGATGTATGAGAAACTTAATGCGAGTCCTATACCTATATTCATCCCGATACCCCCACGCCTTTTCTTGGATGAAAGGGATACTCCTATCAGCGTGAGTATAAATGCGGAGAACGGTATGGCATAGCGGGTATGTTTCTCGATAAGCGCGTATTTTATCATCTGGTCCCCCCTCATGGACTGGGTTTCGATAAGGTCTTCAAGCTGGTGGTAGTTAAGCGATTCCACACTGTTCTTCTTTCTGTAGAAATCGTCTATGGTAATCACGATGGCCGTATCGAGCGTCTCCCCGGAGGTTATTATCTCGCTGTTGTTTTTATATGCCCTTAAATGATAATTATTGAGTTTCCAGCTCCCTTTTGTGGAATCCCACTGGGCGTATTCGGCGCTTAGTTTCGATTTTATATTATGTCCCTCTATTGTTTCCAGCGTGAATTTATATGCCGTATTGTTCCATGTACTGAATGATTCCGCGTACATGAATGTTCCCGGAGATATCTGGTAGTGCATATTCCTGTTGGTGTTCTGGAACCTGTCCTTAATATATTTCGATTCGAAGTCCAACCTTCCTTTGTTGGCCGGCGGAATAACGAAAAGGTTGAGCAGCAGGCTGAATAATGCAATTACCGTGGCCGAAATGAAGTAGGGATACATAAGCCTTTTGAAACTTATTCCACCGGCGAGGATCGCTATTATCTCACTGGTGGCAGCCAGTTTGGATGTAAAGAAGATAACCGTTATAAATACGAACAGCGGACTGAACATGTTTATGAAGTACGGTATGAAGTTGGCGTAGTAATTAAAGATAATCTCATATAAAGGAGCTTCCTTGTCTACGAAATCGTCTATTTTTTCACTTATGTCGAATATTATTACTATTCCTATAATCAACAGCAGGGCAAAGAAGTAAGTCCCTATAAACTTGCGTATTATATATTTGTCGATTATGGTTATATTAAAATTGTATTTCATTATAGAAGCGCAGTGCTTATAGTTTGTTTTCAAGTTTTTTTACCGCTGCTGTTTTCCATGTTGCAAAATCGCCTGCTTTTATATGTTTGCGTGCTTCTTTTACCAGATCCAGGTAAAAGGCCAGATTGTGTTCGCTGGCTATTTGCGCGGCAAGCATTTCCCCCGCCACAAACAGGTGTCTCAGGTAGGCTTTGGAGTAGATCTTATCTACAAAAGAAGTACCAAGCGGGTCTACAGGCGTGAAATCATCCGCCCATTTCCTGTTTCTTATATTTATCATGCCTTCCCAGGTGAACAGCATTCCGTTACGTCCGTTCCTGGTAGGCATTACGCAGTCGAACATATCTATGCCCCTTGCTATCCCTTCCAGTATATTGGCAGGAGTGCCTACTCCCATAAGGTATCTGGGTTTATCCTGAGGAAGGACAGGGTTAAGCACTTCCAGCATTTCGTACATTTTTTCGGTAGGCTCGCCCACCGAAAGGCCGCCTATTGCGTATCCGTCCCTTTCCAGTGAAACGGCATGTTCGGCGGCAGCTTTCCTGAGATCGGGGTAAACGCAACCCTGTACTATCGGGAAGAAAAATTGGTTATATCCGTAAAGAGGCTGTGTACGGTCGAAATGCCGTATACATCTTTCAAGCCATCTTTGCGTCAGTTTTAAGGATTTCAGGGCGTAGGTATGGTCTGCGTCGCCGGGGGTGCATTCATCGAGGGCCATAATTATATCCGCGCCTATCATTCTCTGGGTATCTATGTTGTTTTCGGGAGTGAAAATATGTTTTGAACCGTCTATATGCGAACGGAAAGTACATCCTTCTTCGGTAAGTTTTCTGTTTGCAGCAAGAGAGAATACCTGGAATCCGCCGCTGTCCGTGAGCATGGGTTTGTCCCACGAGATGAATTTATGTAATCCGCCGGCTTTGTTTATTGTATCCAGGCCCGGTCTGAGATAGAGATGGTAAGTGTTTCCGAGTATTATCTGAGCATTTATGTCGTTTGTTAAATCTTTGTGATATATGCCTTTAACGGAGCCTACAGTGCCTACTGGCATAAATATAGGGGTCTCTATAACTCCGTGGTCGGTGTAAATAAGTCCGCATCTTGCTGACGATTGCCGGTCTTGTGCTATTTTTTCAAAAATCATAATGAATTTTTACGCCTATAAATCCACAAAAGTAATAAAAAATAATCTATATTTTTTTACTGGAGATTTATTTGGTAAAAACTTCGGATTTATATACTAACTTTTTAAATTTGTTTGTATGAATCTGATAATAGAAAAGATTTAGTGTTATATTTGTGCTTATAATTAGCCGGTTGCTTAATAAGACTATGATTTATGAAAAGAGTGAGATTGGATATAGGAGCATTCAATGCTTCTCCGGGCGAGCGAGGAAGTTTTATGTTTTTTCTTTATAGGGAAGGAATGGATAAATGCCTCCCGGTTTCTCTTTCTCCTCCGGATATGCACGCTTTGCTTTCTAATTTCAAGAAAATATCCGAGGGAGGGGCGTCTTCACATGGTTTGCTCTTCTCTCTTTTGCAGGATATTAAAGTAGAGTTACTTGAGATTACGATAGTAAAAGAGAATGATAGCATTGGCTTTATGACAAAGTTGTTGTTTTTTGACGGAGATAAAGAGATTATTAAAGATGCTTCGTTTACGGACGGAATAATATTGGCTAAGCTTTTTTCTTGTCCTATATATATATCGGAAGGCCTTTTTAATAGGTATTCTACGGATAATATTGATGTGCTGTCCGTAGAGTCTGTAGACAAAGAGCCTTATATTGAGAAATTAAGAAAGGAGCTTAAGGAGGCCATCAGTTGCGAGGATTATGAAAAGGCTGCTATTTTAAGTAAAAAAATTACGAAATTTGAAAATATTTAAGAATGAAACGAACATTAACTTTTTTAAAAGTATGAAAAAATTATTGCTATTTGTTTTCGCCCTCTTTCTCGGTTATTCCGTTTTTGCTCAGGATCCCCAGGTTCCTTCACAGACAGAGGCTGATCTGCAAAAACTTGAACAACAGTTGAGGATAGATACGGTTGCGCTTCAATCTCATGACGTCGCCGCGCATAAAGAGAATCCTTATAAGGCTATCCTTACGAGCAAAACATTTACATTTAATATATGGTCTATAACAAAAGGAGTAATAGGAATGGCTATCCTTGTTCTTATAGCCTGGCTGTTCAGTACGGACAGGCGTCATATTAATTGGGGAACGGTAGGTAAAGCGTTGGCTTTACAATTTATAATAGCGGTATCCGTATTGCTTTTTCCGGCAGTACAGACGGTTTTTGAAATCCTGGGGAAATGTTTTGTTTCGGTACTGGACTGGACGAAAGCAGGTTCGGAGTTCCTGTTCGGGTCTTTTATGGATGTGAAAAAATTCGGATTCGTATTCGTATTGCAGATATTGCCTACCATAATATTTTTCTCAGCTCTTACCAGCCTGTTTTTTTATCTCGGTATTTTACAGAAGGTAGTGTGGGCTATGGGATGGGTGCTTACAAAATTTATGAAGTTGTCGGGAGCCGAATCCCTTTCGTGCGCCGGTAATATCTTCCTGGGCCAGACGGAGGCTCCTCTTATGGTTAAAGAGTATATTCCGCGGATGACCAGGAGCGAACTTATGCTTATTATGACTTCCGGTATGGCTACGATGGCCGGCGGAGTTCTTGCCGCTTATATAGGGATGCTGGGAGGGGGGGATAAGGCCATGGAACTGGAATTTGCAAAGCATTTGCTTTCCGCATCCGTAATGGCTGCTCCGGGAGCCATAGCTATGGCAAAGATACTTAAACCGCAAACCGAACCTATTGATAATTCGGTTGAGGTTTCCGGTGAGAAGATAGGTAAGAACGTCCTCGATGCAATATCCAACGGGACTACGGAAGGTCTTAAACTGGCAGCAAATATTGCCGCCATGTTGCTGGTGTTTTATGCTCTTATAGCCGGAATTAATGCGATACTGGGTTTTATAAGTTTTCCTGCGATAGATAATGCCATTGCTTCCGTTACCGGAGGAAGATATACCGATTTATCTTTGCAGTTGATACTAGGCTATCTTTTTTATCCGGTAGTGTGGATAACGGGGGTTCCGTCCGCCGATATAGATCTGGTAGGGCGTTTGCTGGGGGAGAAGCTGATACTTACGGAATTCGTGGGCTATCAAAGTCTTGCGGATATGATAAGGGAAGGTGTTTTCGCTTCGCCCAAGTCTGTGATTATGGCTACATATATCCTTTGCGGTTTTGCTAATTTCGCATCTATCGGGATACTTATAGGAGGAGTAGGGGGAATGGCTCCTGGAAAACGGTCTATTTTATCTGAGTACGGGATACGTTCGCTGCTCGGAGCTACATTTGTAGCCCTTATGTCTGCGGCTATGGTAGGGATGTTTATTGCCGCCTGATCTGTATGATACTGCTTTGTGCGGCGGCCGGCAGGTTACCGTACAAAGTTCTCAAATAACAGCACCCTTGCCGGATGACTGAATTCAAGAGTATATTGAGATCCTGTGCATTCGTTCAGAGAGGCTTTCCACCAGAGGTCGAATATTACTTTTTCAGTAGGATACAGTAATCCCGACGATTTTATTCTGAGCGAGTTATCGAATGGAAATATGGATATTTGCTGTCCTTTTACGGAAGTTGCAGTAAATGAGTTAAACCGTGGAGTAAATATTCCGTGATCCGTAATCATGTTTACGGTAATATCGTCGCGGACTTTATTGCCGAAAGGGGCTATTAACGCTCCTTTTACGGCATAATCCATAAGCAGGGATATGTTGCCGAGAGTATGATCTTCCCTTTTTCCCGTCGCCCCCAGGATATGAATACGGCCCGGTTCTCCTTCCGGTATAAGTCCCAGCGCAAAACTGTACGCTTTGGTCTGGTCGTTTGTTTCCTGGCATCCGCTGTAATGTATTATATCCTTATATCTTTCCCTGTATGAGGCTTCGAGGGTATCCATGTCGCCTACAATATAATCCGGCTCTATTCCTTTACGGTATTTAAGCAGCTTGACTACCGAATCGTCGCAACAGATAATTTTATCTGCATTTTCCAGTTTTTGCAGAGGATACTCCGCAAAAGGGAAATCTCCGTCTGCAAGTATTACTATTTCCATTAAACGAATTTGTAAGTTTCTATATTACGGAATCCCGTAAGGAATTCTTTTACAGGCATTCTTCTTTTTCCGGCAGCCTGCATCTCGTTTACCGATAATACCGAGCCGTCACCGCATATTACGTGTATGTATGTTTTGTTGTCCGACAGGATTTTTCCGCATTTTTCCGGATTCTCTTTGTACGCGCCTTTAATTACCGATACGTCAAAGATTTTCAGTTCGGCTGTTTTTTCTTCGTTGCTTATAGAGGCTGTTGCCGCCGGATAAGGTGAAAGCCCTCTTACCAGCCTGTCGATAGAGGTTGCGATATTGTCGGGAGAGGTGTTCTGCATGTTCCACCGTATCTTTCCGGTTTCTCTGGTGAGTTTGGGGGCCTGGGTTGCTTCTCCCTGCTGAGGCTCAGGTCTTATGGTTCCTGCGGAAAGTCCTTGTACGGTTTCCGTTACAAGACCGGCGCCTGCATCCATTAATTTATGGTATAAAGTACCTGCCGTTTCCCTGTCCGTAACCACGCACTCGCTCTGCAAAAGTATATTTCCGGTATCGATATGCTTGTCAATGAGAAACGTCGTAACCCCGCTTCGGTTTTCTCCTTTTATTATAGCCCAGTTTATAGGGGCTGCTCCCCTGTATTTGGGAAGCAGAGAACCGTGCAGATTGAATGTTCCCATTGCAGGGATACTCCAGACTATTTCCGGGAGCATCCGGAATGCCACTACGATGTACATATCGGCGTTGATCATACGCAACTGTTCTATGAACAGAGGGTCTTTTAATGATACCGGTTGCATAAGAGGTACTCCTCGTTCCGGGAGAGGGCTTGAAAGATAATATTTTTTTATATCGCTTTCGGTCAGTTTCAGTCCTCTGCCGCCCGGCTTGTCGGGAACCGTAACAACTCCGGCTATCTCGAAACCGTTTTCAATGAGTTTTCTTAAAGGGGCTACGGCGAATTCCGGAGTTCCCATATATATTATACGCGGTATCATATTTTGTTTTCTTCCCCGTTTATTTTTTCATCCGCCAGGGTTTTTATTTTTTTTGCTTTACGGAATATGTTTTTAATAAAGTTGAGGTAGGCGTCGGCATTGAACAGTGCCGAGTCTCGGGTAGATTTCCATGTGAGGAAAATTCCCATAGGCAGCAAAACGAATGTGGAGACGAATGTCCCGATAAACGGGGAAACCGCCCCGTCATTGGCCAGTTTTTTGCCGCTTATGTCTACAACCCAGTATATTACGAAAAAGAACATCGAGACGATTACCGGGGTTCCAAGTCCGCCTTTTCTTATTATGGCCCCCAATGGCGCTCCTATAAAAAAGAAGATAAGGCAGGCTATGGAGAGGGTGAATTTCCGGTAGCTTTCTATTATCGTCCTGCGCAACGGGTGTGCCGATTGATATAGTTCGTTTTCAAAGAAATCTATACCGGATATATTGTTGCTCAGATTTACAATAGCCAGCCTGTATGCTTCGCTTTCCGACTGAAGGTCTTTCCATTGGAAAAGAGAATCGGCGCTGAATGTGCCGGCGTACTTTTTCTTGCGCGCCGTATCGAGCTGGTAGGCGTGCGTAAGGTTGCCGGAATATATAGCACGTTGGACCTGATTGTTAAGCACTTTATTAAAGGTGGTATCCAGCGAATCCCTGTCTATTCTCAGTTGCTTCAATCCTTTTGTCATGACTTCGCTTCCGTATTTTGAGTCTTCCGATTTTTTAAATGCGTAGTTCTGCAACGGTATTATGACCTCCTGTTCCGTAAAGTTTATTTTATTGAGGGAAAAAGTGGTATCCCTGTAATCTTTTTTGTTATCCTCTTCATAGTTTGTTCCGTTGTAAAGGGTAAATACCAGACTGGATTTGTCGGGAGTAAGTTTTACCTTTCCGCTGTCGGCTACGGTAAGGCTTATATTACCTTTATTTGCGCTGTGGTCATATACCATCACCTCATGCATGATGTTCTTTTCGTCCGTAGCCGATACTCTTATTGTGTAGCCTTCTATTCCGTTATAGAATATGCCGTTCGGTATTTTTATCTCCTCTTTCGTTTTGGCTATATCGTCTCTGAGAGTGTATATCTTGCCGTATGCCACCGGGATAAGATTGTTTGAGGCGAAGAATGCTGCGACACTTATAAAAAGGGCTACCACTATTAGCGGCGCAAGTATCCTTGTAAGGGATATTCCGGCGGCTTTCATTGCCAGTAACTCGTTGTTTTCCCCGAAGTTTCCCAGTGTCATAATAGATGCTATCAATGTAGCCAGCGGTAACGACAGCGGAAACAGGGTAGCGCTTCCCCAGCCCAGAAATTCTATTATTACTCCTAAACTGAGTCCTTTTCCTACAAGCTCGTCGATATAGAGCCAAAGAAACTGCATCATTAAGACAAACAATACTATGAAGAATGTCATAATGAACGGTCCAAAAAAAGATCTGAGTATGAATAAGTCTAGTTTTTTCAGCACTTTTATTCCGGTATGTTAGTTATTCGCCGTAGCCAGTTCCACCATGCAACTATACGCATCAGATAACCCTTCAATATTCTTGCCACCGGCTGTTGCGAAGAAAGATTGTCCTCCTCCTCCTCCCTGTATCAACCTGGCAGCCTCACGTATATCTTTTCCCGCATTTGCGCCCTGTTCTACAAGATCATCCGTGTACATGAGCGTGAGGGTGGGTTTATTATCCATTTCCGTAGCTCCTATGAATACGGAGTTGGTAGTTTCGTTACGGAGCATGAACGCAACGTGTTTTATTATTTCCGGACGGAATTCTCCACGCAATGATAGTACGTTTATTCCATTAAGGAATCTCCGGTTTTCTATTGCGCTTTGTTTTAAATATATAGCTCTTTCTCTGAATGCTTCTTCCATGCTCTTTCTGAAATTGTCATTCTCTTCAACCAGCTTTGAGATGCTGTTGATTATGTTTGGAGTGTTTAAAATATTTCTCAGGGAAACCACAATATCTTCCAGATTATTTACAAGAGCCTCCGCATTATGTCCCGTAGTGGCCTCTATCCTCCTTATTCCTGCGGCTACGGCGGCCTCCGATACTATTTTGAAATATCCGATGCTTCCCGTGGCTTGTACATGTGTTCCGCCGCAGAGTTCTATGGAATCTCCGTATTGTATTACCCTTACTTTGTCTCCGTATCTTTCACCGAACAGGGCTACGGCCCCTTTTTCACGGGCCTCCTCTATAGGAATATCCCTGAATTCGCATCTTGTGGTGTTTTTCCTTATGAGATTGTTCACCATTTTTTCAACCTCGCGGAGCGTTTCAGGATCTATTTTTTCATAGTGGGAAAAATCGAACCTGAAATATGCGGAGTTTACCGACGACCCTTTTTGCTCTATATGGTCTCCCAGTATTTCCCTAAGTGCGAAGTGCAGCAGGTGGGTGGCCGTGTGGTTGTTGGCGATGGATTGCCTGCGGGTCTGGTCTATCTGTGCTGCGAAAGAACCCTGAGGATCCATGGGAATCCTTTCTGCTATATGTATGGGCAGCCCGTTCTCTTTTACCGTGTTGAGGATGGCTACTTTTTCTCCTGTCGCAGATTCGATATATCCGCTGTCGCCTACCTGACCTCCGCTTTCGGCATAAAAAGGACTTTTATCGAGCACTATATGGTAAGTCGTTCTGTTTTTGGATTTGACGGTTTTATATTTCAATATTTTAACTCCTTCTTCTCTGGTGTTTTCATATCCGGTGAATACAGGCTCTTTGTACTGCGCAACTTCAATCCAGTCCCCCTCTTCTTTGGCGGTTGCGTTGCGGCTACGGTTTTTCTGCTTTTCCAGTTCTATCTCGAAAGATTCGAGATCTACCGAATAACCGTGCTCTTTTGCCATAAGTTCCGTAAGGTCTATAGGAAACCCGTATGTATCGTATAGTATGAAAGCGTCTTCCCCCGATATTATTTTGGACCTTTTATGTTTTTCCAGGATTGCATCCATAAGTCTTATACCTTTATCCAAAGTTCTCAAAAAGGCTTCTTCTTCCTCTTTTATGACTTTTTCTATAAGGGTCTGTTGTGATTTTAGTTCCGGGAAAGCCTCTCCCATCTGCATTACGAGCGTTGGAACCAGCCGGTAAAGCAGGGGTTCGTTCATGTTGAGAAAAGTATATGAGTACCTTACTGCACGGCGTAATATCCTCCTTATGACATATCCGGCTTTTACGTTGGAAGGAAGCTGTCCGTCAGCTATCGAAAAGCTTATGGCCCTTATGTGATCGGATATTACTCTCATTGCTATTCCTACCTGCGAATCGCTTACGTATTCTTTCCCGCTCAATTCGGCTATTCTGGCTATCATTGTCTGGAAAACGTCTGTATCGTAATTGCTTTGTTTGCCTTGCAGCGCCATACAAAGGCGCTCCAGTCCCATTCCGGTATCTACGTGTTTTTGAGGAAGGGGTTCGAGCAATCCGTTGGCTTTTCTGTTGAACTGTATAAATACCAGGTTCCATATCTCTATTACCAGATGGTGTCCTTTGTTTACAAGTTCTACTCCGGGGATTTTTGCCCTTTCTTCGTCATTGCGCAGATCTATATGTATTTCGCTGCACGGTCCGCACGGCCCCGTCTCTCCCATTTCCCAGAAATTATCTTTTTTGCTCCCCATTATTATCCTCTCTTTTGGAAGATGTCTGAACCATACCTGTTCCGCTTCCTTATCCATTTCTAAGCCTTCGGCTTCGCTGCCTTCGAATACGGTGGCGTATAATCTTTCTTTATCCAGTTTGTAAACATCGGTAAGTAATTCCCATGCCCAGTTTATTGCCCCGGTCTTGAAATAATCCCCGAAACTCCAGTTACCCAGCATCTCGAACATGGTATGGTGGTACGTGTCGTGCCCCACTTCTTCGAGATCGTTATGTTTTCCGCTTACCCGCAGGCATTTCTGAGTGTCGGCGACTCTTTTATGCTTTATGATGCTGTTCCCCAGAAACCAGTCCTTGAATTGATTCATCCCGGCATTGGTGAACATAAGAGTAGGATCGTTTTTTACAACCATAGGGGCTGAAGGGACTATGGTATGATTTTTAGAGTGAAAAAACTCCAGAAAACAATTTCTTATTTCGTTTGATGTCATATCTTTCTTTAAATAAATTGGCTACAAAAATAACTTTTTAATTTTAATTTTTTATATTTGCAACCAGATAAATAGGTTTTTTACATAATGTCCAGAAAGAAAAGGTATAAATTTAATGCCGAAACATTGGCCTATGAAGTACACAGGATCCCGTTCAGGAAACGTTTTTCCAAAGGATTCATCTTGTTTATTTTAAGTATTGCGGCTTTTACGGGATACTATGCGCTGTACACGGCGTATTTCAGCCTGGAAACACCTAAAACTTTAAGGCTGAGACAGAAATCGGTTGAACTGCATTCCAAACTTGAGCTTCTTAACAGGAGGTTTGAGCAGAATAATGCTCTTTTAACGGAGTTGCAGATGAGGGATAATAATGTTTATCGTCCTATATTCGGTATGGAGGAGGTTTCGCAGGATATACGTAATGCCGGATTCGGAGGTGTTGACAGGTACGCCCATTTAGAGAATAAAGGGGGCAGCCCGTTTCTTATAAATATTGAAAAGAGAATGGATATACTTTATAAGAAGGCGTTTGTCCAGTCCCGCTCTTACGACGAGGTGGCTATTCTTGCAAAGAGGGCAGGGGATATGGCTTTATGCGTTCCCGCTATTCCGCCGGTCTCTCTCGATAAAACGAGATTGTCCAGTTATTTCGGATTCAGAAGCGATCCTTTTACGGGAACTCCGAGAATGCACCAGGGGATAGATTTGTCGGGGAAAAAGGGAGAACCGATTTTTGCGACGGGAGACGGAAAAGTTGTTGAAATAGGCTTTAATTTCTTCGGCTACGGCAATGAGGTTGTAATAGATCACGGGTTCGGTTACAAGACGCGCTATGCTCATCTTAATAAGATACATGTGAAACTGGGCGATTCGATAGGAAGAGGGGAGCATATTGCGGATATGGGAAACTCCGGGCGTTCGAAGGGAGCTCATCTGCATTATGAAGTCCTTTACAGGAATAACAGGGTAAATCCTTTGAATTATTATAATCAGGATCTTAAAGGCGATGAATTTCTGGCGATGGTAAAGTTCGGCGGAAAGAGAGGAACCGATAATGGGAAAGTATAGGTTTAACAGGGAGCAGTTAAAGTTTGTTGAGGACAGGATAGGGTTGAAGGGATGGGTTAAAAGGGCCGTACGGTATTTTGTTTTAAGCGTGCTGATAGCTGTCTTTTATTATCTTATCGTTTCTTTGTTTTTTAATACGGAGCAGGAGAGGCGTCTGGCGCGTGAGAACGAGCTTATGGAGCGGGAATATGAGAGATTGCAGGAGAAAATAGAGGTGCTGGATAATACCGTGAAGAACCTGCAGTTTAAAGACAGGGAGATTTACCGGCAGATATTCGATGCTGATCCCCCTGCGTTTTCGCAGTCGGGAAATTATGAAGCGGAATTTTTCGGTAGGATAGATACTACCCGTAATGATATGATCGTAGGGTATTCCAGGGACAAGATCGCTGTTATGGAGGCGGAGGCGAAGAGCGTTGATAATGCGATAGAGTTTATAACCGGAGAACTTTACCGCCTTGGGGACAGTGTGGCAAGGATACCTTCTATAATTCCTCTGAGGGATTTTTCGATAGGCCAGACCGGAGCTTCTGTGGGACAGAAGATAAATCCTTTTTATAAGAATGTGGCGATGCATAGCGGTATAGATTTGCTGGGAGCTACCGGAACCGATATACTTGCCGCTGCCGACGGGGTGGTGGAGTTGGTTGTCCGGAAAGGTAAAAAGGCGGGAAACGTGATAGCGATAAATCATGGGAACGGATATGTTACCAGATATATGCATGTGGGGGATATTTTGGTGAGGCAGAGACAAAAGGTAACTCAGGGGACGGTAATAGGCCGGGTAGGGTTGTCGGGAATGTCGTTTGCTCCTCATTTGCATTACGAGGTGGTTTATAACGGGGAGAATATGGATCCTGTTTATTATTTTTTCTCCGATCTTACTCCTGCATTATTTAAAGAGATGGTTATTATTACGTCAAATACAGGACAATCTTTGGATTAATTATAATTTGAGTTATTATGCCGTACAGAGATAAGACGATAGAAAAACTCTATTATACGATAGGGGAAGTTGCTCTGAAACTGGATGAGAGTACCTCTCTGATCCGTTTCTGGGCGGGTAAATTCCCCGAGTTTATAAAACCTGCCAGGAACAAAAAGGGGAACAGATTGTTTACGTCGCAGGATATGTCTAATTTTAAAGTTATCCACTATCTTGTAAAGGAGCAGGGCATGACGTTGGACGGCGCCCGTAAAAGGATGAAAGATAATATTACCGGAGAGGATAAAAGGGTTGAGGTCATATCCCGGCTTACGGCGGTAAAGGAGAAATTGCTGGAAGTGTCTGAAGCGATAATGATTGAGGGAGGGGATGAATGATGACGGCTAAAGAACTTGTAATCCCGATAGAGTTTTTTGCTCCTCCAGCATTGCAGGAGGGTTGGGATAATTGCGGGTTTTCGGTTGGAGATCCTTATAAGGAGGTAAATAAAGCGCTTATAGCCCTTGATTGCACTGAAGAGGTCATTGATGAAGCTGTGGAAGCGGGTGCGGATATTTTAATTACGCATCATCCGCTTATACTTGGCGGAATAAAGCAGATAACCCCGCTGTCGATAACCGGCCGTATTATAGAGCGTGCCGTTAAAAATAATATAGCGGTTTATTCCGCGCATACCAATATGGATAAGGTGGCTAACGGGGTCAGCAGCATTATGGCGGATAAGTTGGATTTGCGGGAAAGGGACTTTATTACCGCCGACGGGTTCGGCATAGTGGGAAATATGCCTGTTCCATGTAAAGCCGAGAGTTTGGCCGGATTGGTGAAAGAGAAATTTTCCGTCGGGAAGTTGAGGGTTTCCTCTCCGCTGGATTGTGAAATAAAAAGGGTTGCGGTATGCGGCGGGAGCGGTAAGTCTTTTATTAAAGATGCGATGTCCCGCGGAGCGCAGGTTTATATAACGGGCGATATGACATATCATGATTTTTATTGTGAAAAAGGATTCATGGTTATGGATATAGGGCATTATGCAAGTGAATATGATATTGTTAAGTTATTTGCGGCAATACTTTGTAAAAATTTTCCTAACTTTGCGGTTTCAATTAGTAGAAAAAATAATAATCCCATATATTACTATTAAAGCTTAATTATGGCTACAAGTAAAAAGAACAACACGATTACCCCTCCGGTGGTGGAGGGCGAGACCTTTGCTTCTTTGCAAATCTCGAAAAACATGGATTCCGATATAAGCATGGAGACAAAGCTCCGTCTTTTATACAGGCTTCAGGAGACCGATTCCAAAATAGATCAGATATATCTGCTTAGAGGAGAGTTGCCGCTTGAGGTACAGGATCTTGAGGATGATATACTCGGTCTGCAGACCAGGATTCTGAATCTTCAGAAGGATATAAAGGAGACCGATGCTTTTGTTACTCAGAAAAAACAGGATATTATTACAAGCAAATCCCTTATAGAAAAGTACAACGCCCAGAGAAATAATGTGAAGAACAACAGGGAGTACGATTCGTTGTCTAAAGAGATAGAGTTTCAGGAACTGGAGGTTCAGTTGTCGGAAAAAAAGATAAACGACAGTACTAAGTTGCTTATCGAGAAAAAAGAGGCTCTGCAAAATGCCAGTCAGCTTCTTAAAGGAAGAGAGGAAGATCTTGCCAATAAAAAGAAGGAACTTGAGACGATTATAGACGAGACGCAGAAAGAGGAGGAGGCTTTGTTGAAAGAGTCGGACGAGCTACAGCAAAAGATAGATGCCAGGATGCTTAATGCTTATAAGAAAGTAAGGGCTAACGCAAGGAACAAAATGGCAGTGGTGACTGTTAAAAGGGATGCCTGCGGAGGTTGTTTTAACAAAATACCGCCTCAAAGACAGATGGATATAATATTAAGCAAGAAAATTATAGTTTGCGAATATTGCGGAAGGATTCTGGTAAGTTCGGAATTTGAGCAAGAGTAGATTTATGGAACGGAGACCTTATATTTTAAGGGAGCTTTTCTTTAAAAATGTTGCACAGACATCCTCTTTTCCTTTGGGAATAAATATCCATAGGGCAGAGGGTGTTTTTTTATATTCCAGTGAAGAGATAGGGGGGGAGATAAAAGAGAAGAGATATATAGATCTTATATCTGGAGTATCGGTAAGCAACGTGGGGCATGCAAATAGGGAGGTCGTGGATGCCGTGAAAGAACAAGTGGAAAAGTATTCCCATCTTATGGTATACGGAGAATTGATTCAGGCTCCGCAGGTTCTTCATGCACAGCTACTTACGTCTATTCTTCCCGATGCCTTGAACTGCGTGTATTATGTGAACTCCGGCAGCGAAGCTAATGAGGCAGCCCTTAAACTGGCAAAAAGGGTTACGGGCCGCAGGGAACTTATAAGTTGTTATAATGCTTATCACGGAAGTTCTCACGGTGCATTAAGTATGATGAGCGATGAGGACTTTAAAAGTTCTTTCCGTCCGCTTTTGCCGTGTGTGAATCATATAGAGTTCAATAATATAGCAACGCTGGAAAGAATAACTCGGGAAACCGCTGCGGTGTTGATCGAACCGGTTCAGGGCGAGGGCGGAGTCCGGGTTCCCGACAGCGGGTTTTTGAAGGCTTTACGCCGAAGGTGTGATGAAACGGGGACTTTACTGATCTTTGACGAGGTGCAGACCGGATTCGGACGTACCGGTAAGATGTTCGCTTTTGAGAAATACGGAGTTGTTCCGGATATGATAACCCTGGCTAAAGCTCTCGGAGGGGGGATGCCGCTGGGTGCGCTGGCAGCTTCGGAGGAGCTTATGAAAGCGTGGCGGAGCAATCCGGTACTCGGACATATAACTACTTTCGGCGGGCATCCGGTTTCATGCGCGGCGGCTTTGGCCGCATTGAAGATTTTGTTAAGGGAGGATTGGGTAGAAAAAGCGGAAGAAAAGTCCGGGAGGTTTATAAAAGGACTGGAAAAGCATCCGCAGGTAAAAGAGATCCGCTCGTCCGGCTTACTTATTGCAGTAGACCTTCGGGATGTCCGGAAAGCAAAGGATATATTGTATCTTCTTCTTGATGAGGGAGTGCTTACGGACTGGTTCCTTTTTCAACCTACCTCGTTCAGGATAGCGCCGCCTTTGTGTATATCGGAACAGGAAATAGAAATGGCGGTAGAGGCTATAAAAAGGGCATTGGATAAACTATAAAAGAGTATTTATAATGGCAAAGAGTACGGGGAAAAAGGGAGCGCAAATCTCCAACCAGATAAAGAATGTGGAACTTATAGGTCTGGAAAGCGGTAAAAAACCGCCTCAGGCTATAGATATAGAGGAAGCCGTATTGGGAGCTTTGTTGCTCGAACCTAATGCGGTGGCGGATGTACTGGATGTACTCGTACCGGAATGTTTTTATAAGGAGTCCAACAGGAAAATATTTAAAGCCATATCGGCGCTTGCCTCCAGGCATGCTCCTATCGATATATTTACGGTGGCGCAGGAACTGAAGAAAACCGATGATCTGGAAGAGATAGGAGGTCCGGTATATCTTAGCCAGCTCAGTTTGAAGATAGGAGCGGCGGCACATCTGGATTATCATACCAAGATACTGGTACAGAAGTATATTCAGAGGGAGCTTATTTCGATAAGCTACGAGGTGCAGAGGGATTCTTTTGACGATTCGCTTCCGGTTGACGATCTGCTGGATTCTACGCAGCAAAAGATATTTAATCTGGCCGACAGGAATATGAGGCGTGAAACCCAGTCGGTACAGGATGTTATAAATGAGGCGATTGACGAGCTGCAGGCGGTTCAGGACAGGACTGACGGACTTAGCGGGGTTCCGAGCGGTTATACCGGAATAGACAGGGTTACATACGGCTGGCAATCTTCCGATCTTATCATTATTGCCGCCAGGCCCGCTATGGGTAAGACGGCATTTGTCCTTACGATGGCCAGGAATATGTCTGTAGAGCATAAAGTCCCTGTGGCGGTATTCTCTCTTGAAATGTCTTCCGTGCAGCTTGTAAAACGTCTGATGGTGAGTGAGACCGGACTTTCGTCGGAGAAGATAAGGGGCGGAAAGAAACTTGAGGAACATGAATGGGTACAGATAAACGACAGGCTGAATGCGTTATCGCAGGCGCCGCTCTATATAGACGATACGCCTTCTTTGTCGATATACGAATTCAGGTCCAAAGCCCGCAGGCTTGTCGCCTCGGCGGGTGTTAAGATGATTGTAATTGACTATTTGCAGCTTATGACGGGGCCGCCGGAGCTTAAAGGTATGAGGGAGCAGGAGGTTTCGTCTATCTCCCGTTCGCTCAAGGCTATTGCGAAAGAGCTTAATATTCCTATAATAGCTCTCTCTCAGTTAAGCCGGGCTGTTGAGACAAGGGGCGGAGCGAAAAGGCCTCAGCTTAGCGATCTCAGGGAGTCCGGAGCGATTGAACAGGATGCCGATATTGTTATGTTTATACACCGGCCGGATTATTACGGGATGGCGGAAGATGCCTCGCAGCAGGGTTTGACTGAAATTATAATAGCAAAGCATCGTAATGGCGTGGTTTGTGATGTTCAGATGAGGTTCAGAAACTCGGAGGTGCGTTTTGTGGATATTACGGATGCTGCTCTTGATTTGCCTATGGGCAATGCGGAGGATTCCGTTTCGTTCGGGTCCAAAATGAATAGTTCGTCGGGATCAGGAGGTAATGAGTTCGGAGTAAATAATGATTTTTAGGTAAAAAAATAAACGTATGAAGCGCTGTTACGTATTGATATTTATGCTCTTTTTATGCGGATCGGTTTCCGCACAGGTTGCCGATGTTCCTTATAAAGCGGGAGAGTCGCTTACTTATGTGCTCAATTATAAGTGGGGTAGCGTAGATACCGATGTGGGAGAAGCAATTACTTCGCTTTCATATCATAACGGGATATTTCATAGCGTAATAAGAGGTAAAACATACAAGTTTTACGATCTTTTTTTCAGGGTGAGGGAGCATTTCGAGAGTAAATTTTATGAGTATCCTATAAGACCCCATTATTTTTACCGCGATTCCCAGGAGGGTAAATACAGAATGCGCAATACTTTTTATTTTAATAACAGCGATTATAAAATAAAGGCCAGGATACAGAAATATGAGAACCCTGCTAAAGATACCATCCTGAGCGCTTCAGTTCATACGTACGATCTGGTATCGCTGTTCTATAGAGTGAGGAATATAAATTTCGACAGTATTCCCATGGGTATGGCACAGCCTATATCGTTTGCGATAGATGACGATGTGTATAATTTTTATTATATATATATAGGTAAGGAGATAAAGAAGGTAAAGGGTCTGGGAGTATTCAGGACATTGAAATTTTCGGTCAAGCTCGTTGCCGGAAGCGTGTTTACCGGTAAAGAGGATATGACGATATGGGTTACCGACGACGGCAATAAGATACCTTTGCTGTTCGAATCTCCGGTAATCGTAGGGAGGGTATCGGGAAGATTAACTAAATGGAACGATCTGAAGTACCCTCTTACCAGCAGGATAAAATAATACTTATTTGTCCGGAAGTGGAATTAAATTTTATAATAAAAATGGGAGACAGAAAAGTAATAGATCATGCAGGAAAGATTATCGGGATTACCGCAGATCATATAAAGGTTGAGATAATAAATAAGTCTCTTTGTGCTTCATGTCATGCAAAATCCGTCTGTTCCATAGGGGATGCGAAAGATAAAATTATAGTTATACCTTATTATAATAACGGAGAATACGAGTTGGGGGAAGAGGTATATGTACAGATGAGGCGTTCTATGGGTTTTAGGGCTGTCTGGATTTCTTATGTTATTCCGGTAACAATTTTATTAGTTTTTTTATTAACTTTGTCGGGATATAATCTGAATGAATTGTGGGTTGGGATTGTCTCCGTTACTGCAGTGGGTGTCTATTATTTTATGATATATCTGTTCAGGGAGAGGATTGCGAACCGGTTCATGTTTACAATAGCTAAAAAATAATTAAATGATTACTACTATTATCTTTACTGTGGTCACCCTTAGTCTTCTGGGACTTTTGCTGGCCGTGGTGCTCTATTTCGTAGCGCAAAAGTTTAAGGTAGAAGAGGATCCCCGTATAGATATTGTGGAGGCTCTTGTTCCGGGAGCTAATTGCGGCGGTTGCGGACTGGCAGGATGCAGGGCTTTTGCAGAGGCTTGCGTAAAGGCTTCGGATCTGGATAATCTTTTTTGTCCTGTAGGCGGGAATGCTACAATGAAGAGTGTGGCTGATGCCCTGGGTTTTCAGGTGAAAGAGAAAGCGCCTATGGTTGCTGTCGTACGTTGTAACGGTACGTGTTCCAGCCGTCCCAGAGTTAATGCTTATGACGGTCTGGCTTCTTGTGCCGTAATGAATTCTTTATATGCGGGCGATACCGGATGTAAGTACGGATGTCTGGGGCAGGGAGATTGTACGGTGGTGTGTAATTTCGGAGCGATATTTATAAATAAGGAGACCGGGCTTCCGGAAGTGGATCAGGAGAAGTGTACGGCTTGCGGAGCATGCGTAAAGGCTTGTCCCAAAATGATAATAGAGTTGAGAAACAAAGGGCCTAAAGGAAGGCGTATTTTTGTTTCCTGTATAAATAAAGATAAAGGCGGGGTTGCAAGAAAAGCTTGTTCGGCGGCCTGCATAGGGTGCGGGAAATGTGCCAGAGTTTGTCCTTTCGAAGCTATTACGGTTGAGAATAATCTTGCATATATAGATTTCAATAAGTGCAGGTTGTGTACCAAGTGCGTGGGAGAGTGTCCTACCGGGGCTATACACGCTGTTAATTTTCCTCCTAAGCCGCCTAAAGTTGAAGTGGTTAATAAGGAGGAAGTTCGCCCGTTGCAATGATTAGAAAAGGTAATGAGAGAGCGAAGCGGTTACTATCGCTATGAAAAATTTTATTTAATTAAGAAATAAAAGAATTTTTTAAACGTATGAAAACATTTTCTTTAGGCGGAGTTCATCCGGGGGGGTGTAAAATATCGGTAAATGCCGCTATCGAGAACTTTCCTGTTCCGGAGATTGCATATATTTCTATGTCTCAACATCTGGGCGCTCCGGCGGAACCGGTTGTGGCGGTAGGAGATAAGGTAAAGACCGGTCAGCTTATCGCAAATGCCAACGGATTTATCTCCGCGCCGGTACATTCCAGCGTATCGGGAACGGTAAAAGCGATCGATATTATAAAAGATATTGCCGGTAATCCTTGCAAAGCGGTTATTATTACCGTTGAGGGGGATGATTGGGACGAGGCTATAGACAGATCCGAGAATGTGGTAAGAGAGATAAAGCCGGATTCCAAAGAGATAATTGCTAAAATACAGGAGAGCGGTATCGTAGGACTGGGAGGTGCTACTTTCCCTACAAATGTAAAGTTGTCTCCTCCTCCGGGAAAGAAGGCAGAGTTCCTTATTATAAATGCGGCGGAATGCGAGCCTTACCTTACCAGTGATTACAGGGTTATGATGGAGATGCCGGAGCAGGTACTTATAGGCGCCGCCGTTATGATGAAGGCTCTGGGTGTTATGCAGGCTTTTATAGGGATAGAGGTTAATAAACCGGAAGCTATCAAACTATTGGAGGGTTATGCCGGATTATATCCCCGGATAAAGGTGATTCCTCTTGTTGAGAAATATCCGCAGGGTGGCGAAAAACAATTAATTGATGCCGTTATAAAACGCCAGGTTCCTTCTATGGGATTGCCTATAGATGTAGGGGCCGTTGTACATAATGTGGGAACCGCCCTTGCAGTTTATGAGGCGGTACAGAAGAATAAACCGCTTTTCGAAGGTATATTAACTGTTACGGGAGAGTGCAGCGGGGTGCAGAAGAATTACAGGCACAGGGTGGGAACACCTGTAAGCTCTATCATAGCCGCGGCGGGCGGATTGCCTGAAAATGCCGCGAAGGTTGTAAGCGGAGGACCTATGATGGGTAAAGCCGTTGCGAACCTCGATGCTCCTACGCTCAAAGGTTCTTCTTCCGTTCTTTTTTTAACCGGGGAGCAGACAAAAAGAGAGCCTGAGGGGAATTGTATAAGATGCGCCAAATGTGTTGAGGCATGTCCTATGGGACTGGAGCCTTATCTGCTTAATAAACTGGGCAGAGTGTCGCGTATGGAAGATCTGGAGGCAGAAAGAGTGTACGATTGTATTGAATGCGGTTGCTGCCAGTTTACGTGTCCGGCATATATTCCGCTTCTCGATACGATAAGAATGGCAAAAGGAAATGTGATGAAGATAATGCGCAGCCGTCCTAAAAAATAATTAACCCACTTTGGAAATTAAAAATATTTAAATAATGAAAAAACTGCTTGTATCACCTTCTCCTCATATTCATGGGAAGGAAAATACCGGAAACCTGATGCGGGATGTGGTAATTGCTTTACTTCCTGCTGTGGCGGTTTCCATTTACTTTTTCGGTTTTTCGGCATTAAAACTTGTTATCGTAGGAGTTCTATCTTGTATCGCCGTAGAATATCTTATAGAGAGGTTCCTCATGAAATCGAAGATTACGGTATGTGATTATTCTGCCGTAATTACCGGATTGCTTCTGGCATTGAATGTTCCTGCTTCCGCTCCCTGGTGGATAATGATAATAGGAGCGGTGGTTGCCATAGGAATAGCTAAAATGTCTTTCGGAGGACTGGGACAAAATCTTTTTAATCCCGCTTTAGTAGGACGAGTATTTCTTTTGGTGTCTTTTCCGGTAATAATGACGGACTGGAGTATGCCTCCTTCTTTTTTCGGAGCTGCTATAGATGCCTCTTCCGGAGCGACTCCTCTGGGTATAGTGAAAGAGGGACTTGCGCAGGGACAGACTTTAAGCCAGATATATGCTGCCAATAACTTTTCATACACCCAGATGTTGTTCGCCAGAATAGGTTCGGCGGGAGAGATCTCTTCGATAGCATTGTTGCTGGGATTCGTCTATTTATTGGTAAGGCGTGTTATCAGGCCTCATATTCCGGTTGCTATCCTGGGCTCTGTTTTCATTTTCTCCGGGATACTATGGTTATGCAACGGGGAGAAATTTACCGATCCCGTATTTAATATACTTACCGGCGGCATGTTGCTGGGGGCTATTTTTATGGCTACCGATTATGTGACTTCTCCTATGAGCAGTAAGGGAATGATCGTATTCGGTGTAGGAATAGGTATTTTAACTATTCTGATACGTCAGTTCGGAGCTTATCCGGAAGGAATTTCGTTTGCAATACTTATAATGAATGCTACCGTTCCTCTTTTGAATATGTATTTTAAACCTAAAAGATTTGGCAAGGAGATAAAATAATGGCAAGAAAATCTACATTTATTAATATGGCCGTTACCCTGTTTGCGGTTTGCCTTATAGCTTCGGCCGTACTCGGCGGTATATACGCCGTGACAAAAGAGCCTATTGATTCTACCAGGATTGCCAAGATAAACTCTGCCATAGGAGGGGTTGTGCCTGAGTTTGACAATGATCCGTCCGCAGAGAAATTTTCAGTTGGAGAGGGGAATAAAGCGGTTACCGTTTATCCGGCTAAAAAGGGGGGACAGATTGCCGGTTATGCAATAGAGGCAGCTACTACAAAAGGGTTCAGCGGAAGGATAACGATTATGGTGGGTTTTCTTCCCGACGGAAAAATAAAAGATATTGCGGTCATATCGCATGCCGAGACTCCCGGACTTGGAGCTAAAATAAGCGAAAAAGATGCTCCGTTCGTGACGCAGTTCGAGGGAAAGAATCCGGGTGACGGAAACTTTAAGTTGTCGGTGAAGAAAGACGGGGGAGACGTGGATGCCATTACCGCTTCCACGATAACTTCGCGGGCTTTCTGCGATGCGGTGGAGAATGCATATAATGCTTTTAGGGAAGTTACTAAAAATAAGGGGGAATGAGTATGAGTAAATTAAGTCTGATTACAAAAGGAATTATAAAGGATAATCCGGTTTTTGTCCTTGTTCTGGGAATGTGTCCTACTCTGGGTACGACTACTTCGGCTATTAACGGTATAGGTATGGGACTGGCTACTACTTTTGTTCTGATACTTTCCAATATGGTAATTTCGGCCATAGCTCCCCTTATTCCCGCAAAGGTGAAAATACCTTCTTATATTGTGGTAATTGCGACGTTGGTTACTTTGTTACAGTTTATTATGCAGGCTTATGTTCCTGCACTGTACGAAACGCTGGGCTTGTTTATACCGCTTATTGTCGTAAATTGTATAGTTCTGGGACGTGCGGAGGCTTTTGCTTCCAAAAACGGGATTTTAAGTTCGGCCCTGGATGGCGTAGGTATAGGTATAGGCTTCACATTGGCGCTCGGCGTTCTGGGGTTCGTAAGGGAATTGTTCGGAGGTTTGTCGGTATTCGGACATAAGCTGGCCGACGCTGACGGGATGCTTGCTTTTGTTCTTGCTCCGGGAGCATTTATAGCTTTGGGATACCTTATTGTGCTGTTCAATAAACTTAAAGCTAAAAACTAACCACTAAAATAAAAGATCATGGAATATATATTGATTATAATTTCGGCGGTATTCGTAAATAATATCATACTGGCACAGTTTCTCGGCGTGTGTCCGTTCTTAGGGGTATCCAACAGGGTGTCTACTGCTTTGGGTATGTCGGGAGCCGTTTGCTTCGTAATGGCGGTTGCCACTACGGTTACGTTCCTTGTGCAGAATTATATTCTTGTGCCGTTAGGTATAGAGTTTATGCAGACCATAACTTTTATTCTGGTTATCGCTTCTCTGGTGCAAATGGTGGAGATAATTCTTAAAAAGATAAGTCCGGCATTGTATCAGGCTCTCGGTATATTTTTGCCTTTGATCACTACAAACTGTGCAGTTCTTGGAGTGGCTATTCTTGTGGTATCTAAGGAATTTGCTTTTGGAGGCGAACCTCATATGCTCAATCTTGCAGGTTCGGTAGTGTATGCGATAGCCAGTGCATTGGGTTTCGGACTTGCTATGACTTTATTTGCCGGATTGAGAGAACAGCTTGAACTTTCGAATGTTCCTAAAGCTTTTAAGGGTGTTCCTATAGCCCTTATTACGGCCGGTATTCTGGCAATGGCCTTTATGGGCTTTTCCGGTTTGGTTTAATTGTAAAAGAGAGTTTTTATTATGGAGAAAAATAAAGCAATATCACAAATACTTACAACATTGGAGATAGAGGCTCTTTTGCGTGAAGGGAAGATTGATATGGCGTATGACCAGCTTGAGCTGCTTCTTAAACGGGAACCTGATAATGCCCACGGATGGTATCTTCTGGGAGGGATATACCGTCGCCAGCAACTTTGGGGGGATGCTATAAATGCCTATAATAAAGCTAAGATGATAGATCCGGACGGTCCTGCTGCCGTAGCTATCGAATCTATTTATGAGATATTAAATTTCAGGAATACCGATCTTATGAATCCGTAAAAATGCTTCGCATTTCTGGGTAATCGTAATATAATCAGCACATTAGCTTTTAACATTATATATTTTCATATAATGTTAAAAGCTTTAATTGTTGATTACCAGCTAACTACCCAGAAATGCGAAGCATTTGAACTTTTTCAAAAAAAATCAAATATTGATTTTATATATTTTATTTGGAAATAGAATGAATTTAAAACATTTTATTCAGGAAAAATAAATATCTTTTTGTAAAACCGTAATAATACTTATCACTACTGTTTTATATTGTTTTCTAAAAAAGGACAAAATGCCAGGATATAATTTTTTTTTATTATATTTGCTTAGTGTATAAATGTTTAACCTACATTAATATTAACTATTTTAATTAAACTTAATTTAAACTCTATGAAAAAGCTACTATTCACAGTACTTGTGATGTCTATTTTTTCGCTCTTTTCGCCGGAATTGATGGCGCAGGGGAAAAAGGTCACAGGTAGGGTTCTTGCATCCGATACGGGCGAACCTATTCCTTTTGCATCCGTATTTGTTAAAGATCACATCACTCTTGGAGGTTATACCGATGATGACGGGAAGTTTACTATCGAAGGTATCCCGGCCGGGGCTACTCATTTGATGGTGAGTTATATGGGGTACTTATCGGTAGAAGTTCCCATAGGAAACCAGACGAATATTACCGTTAAACTTGATCCGGATGCTATTGCTCTTGACCAGGTTGTGGTTACGGCTTTAGGTATTCAACGTCAGGCCAAGGAGATAGGGTATGCGACTGCAAAAATTTCTTCTGATGATTTAACCAGAACAAAGAACATGGATGCTACGCAGGCGTTGATAGGTAAAGTTTCCGGATTGCAGATCACTGCCGCTTCCGCATCTCTGGACGGTCAGGTTCGTGTCAATCTTCGCGGCAGCCGTTCTTTTAAAGGTAATAACCAGGCTCTATTGGTTGTGGACGGTATTCAGACTCCGCTGGATTATCTCCAGACTATGAATCCTAATGATATAGAGAATATATCCGTGCTTAAAGGCGGCGGCGCTGCGGCTCTGTATGGTTCCGCTGCGGCTAACGGAGTGCTTTATGTTACTACCAAGAAAGGGCAGAGAGGAAGGCCGCGAATTACCTACTCGCTGACTTCTACATTCGATAAAATGGCATATTTCCCTAAATATCAGACGAGATTCGGTTCCGGAGCCGAAAGGGGCACTACCGGATTCTCTTATTATATTCCGGGCGAGAACCAGCAATACGGCCCTGAGTTTGACGGAAGCATGGTTCCTATAGGAGATCCTGTTTATGATCCTAATAACCCGGAGGGGAAACAGCTTATGGGAGAATATTCTTATAAAAAGAACAGCAGGGAGAGTTTCTACCAGACGGGTGTGGGTTTGCAGAATGATGTTTCTTTTGCATCCGGAGGAGAGGACGGGAGCTTCTATCTCTCTTATCAGCATGCTAAAAGAACCGGAACCATAGTCGGAGATGAGTACAGACGCCAGACGATAAGATTTAATGCCAATAAGAAGTATAAGAATATAAGGGTGGGAGCTAATGTCTCTTATTCAAATGTTAAATCGGATATGAATAATAGCACTTCAAATGGTATGTATAATTTGTGGAGCATACCGGCGGATATTAAAATATCGGATTATAAAGATTGGAGGAATGTAGAAGGCGGAGATCCTAATAACTGGATAAATACTTATTATATTAATCCTTATACGCAGGTGGATTTATATAGAAGAGAGGCGCGTAGCGACAGGGTTCAGGCATCTGCAGATGTGGAGTATAAGCCGCTGAGCTGGCTGAAATTCCAGGGTAGGGCAGGATTGAATATGAGAGTGTCGAATAATAACAAAAAGCGTCACCCGTGGCATTTTTCGGATTTCGCAAAGAACTCTCCTAGATCTTATGCTTCAAGCGATATTTATACGTCGCTTACTACTTCTTCTACTTACTATAACAGGGTGAACGTAGATGCTATGGCTTTTGCGGAGCATAAATTCAACGATAAGTTTCATATAAAAGGGATGCTGGGATGGTCTATGCTGGATAATTATTATGAGTGGAAAGAGGTAGAAGCCGATAAAATGGAGATAGACGGGTTGTTCAATCTGGTTAATAAGATAGGCGAGCTGACAGGGAGTAACACCTGGAATCAGTCCAGGAAACAGTCTGTTTATGCCAGTGTGGATTTTTCTATGTTCGGATGGGCTTATCTGCAGGTAACGGGCAGGAATGACTGGACATCTTTGTTGTCTCCGGATAACTGGTCGTTCTTCTATCCGGGAGCCAATCTTTCGGTTATGCTGTCCGACGCGGTTCCGGCTATAAAGAATAATAAATGGTTGTCTTATCTTAAATTAAGGGGTACTTTCGCCAGGGTAGGTACGGTTAATATAAGTACATATAATCTGGATGATCTTGCAAATGTTTCTTCCAACTTCCCGTTCGGTTCGCTTACGGCATATAAACTTAGCCAGAATATAAGGAACAGGAATATTAAGCCTGAGTTTACGACTGAATTTGAAGTCGGGGCGGAGATAGGTTTTCTAAGGGACAGGGTAGTGCTGGAGGCGGCATATTATCATCAGAAAACAACGGATCAGACCGTAAATGTCAGTATCCCTCATTCTACCGGATTCGAGACCAACTATATTAATGCTGGCGTGATGTCCGGACAGGGGGTCGAGCTGGATCTTAAACTCACCCCGCTTTTGAAATTCGGCGATTTCAGATGGAATGTGAATGCCAATGCGACTTTTACCTCTACCAAGGTGGACGAACTTTACGGGGATTTGAACGAACTGAATATTTACAGTGCGGTTTATGCTGTGCTGGGAGAGAATTATCCTATTATGAAGGCTACCGATTTCAAACGCGACGATCAGGGACGTGTTATTGTAAATCCGGTTACCGGCTTGCCTCAGAACGGGGATTTGTCGGTTAGAGGTACTACCGAGCCTACAATAAGGTTGGGATTGTCTACGAATATGAGATGGAGAGGATTTACATTGAGTGCGACATTCGATTACAGAGGAGGGCATGTGACCCGTTTCGGAGCTGAAGTCGATATGTTGTTTACCGGAACGTCGTATATTTCAGCCGTATCGGGAAGACAAAGGTTCGTATTTCCTAACTCCGTTATAGAGGTGAAGGATGCCAACGGTAATATTTCTTATAAAGAGAATACCGATATTACAGTGAATTCGGGAGGAAAGGATTTCTGGACGACGGTATATAATTCCAACAGGGCCGCGCAGGTTGTAAGCGGGGCGTCGTGGAAGTGGCGCGAACTTTCTTTCAGTTATGATATTCCGGAGAGAATACTCGATAAGACCAAATTCTTTCAGAGGGTATCCGTAGGATTCGTAGGACGCAATCTCTTTATGTGGGTTCCTAAAACGAACGTATGGGGCGATCCGGATTTCTTTAATATGGGCGCCGCCGGAAGTAATGCTCCCGGTCTTAGCGAGAACAGACAGTCCGGATCCAGGACGTTCGGGTTTAATGTTACATTATCATTTTAATACATTATTATAAACAGATAAATTATGAAGAAATATATATTATTAATAATAGTGGCGGTTATAGGGCTTCAGGGATGTAAAGACTGGCTGGATATAAACCATAACCCCAATAACGCTTCCTCATCAAATGTAACAATGGATTTAATTCTTACCTCTGTTCAGTATGATATGGTAAGAAATTACAGTAATAGTTCTAATTATATGATGTTAGCCTCTCACCTGACGAAATCCGGAGAGGTGTCCGGTACTTATACTTTTTTATCGGGGCTTATAATGCCGCAGAATTGCGATGACTGGTGGGAATTGTATTACAGACTGAATGCTAACCTTAAATTGATAGAGGAGAAAGCCATAGAGGCTAAGCATCCCGGATTTCAGGGAGTAGCGATAACTCTGATGGTGGGTAATTATCAGAGACTGGCAGATCTGTTCGGAAATATTCCTTATTCGCAGGCATGTAATCCTAAAGAGTTCCCTAATCCTAAATATGATAAGGCCGAGGATATTTATGCGGATTTGCTTAAAAGGATGGATGAGGCTATAGGATTGCTTGAGACCGCCGCAGGTTCCGGAATAGATCTGGCTTCCCTGAAAAAATCCGATATTATTTGCAAAGGGGATCTCAAACTCTGGACAAGATATGCTTATAGCCAGAAACTCAGGTTACTTATGAGGATTTCGAACGTACAGGACGTGAAAACACAGGTTGCCGCTATTGCCGGTAAATGTCTTAAAATAGAAGAGAATGTAGAGATGAATCCGGGGTTTTATGTGGAGAGAAATAAAATGAATATTTTCTACATGACGTTCGGATATAATAATCTTGGTTCCGAGTTATCTAGTCACAGAGCTTATGTACCTACTTCTGTTCTTGTAGATATGCTGAGGGATAATAATGATCCGCGATTAAGGGTATATGCCGATCCCAGAGCGAGTCTGGGTTCTACTACCGGCGCTAATTATGATAAATACGGATTGGAGAACGAATATTATATAGGTGTTCCTTACGGGCAAATAAATCCTGCGGGAGGAAAATATACGTCCAAAATAGGAATGGGGGCCCTTGCCGGGGGATCGGATAAAAACGCCGGAGCAAGAAAAGCTTCTACGGTTATGGGAGGAGCTGAAACAGGTTTCTTACTTGCCGAAGCCGCGCTCAGAGGTATGATACCCGGAGGAGATGCAAAAGCCAAAGAGTATTATATAGCCGCAGTAAAATCGGCTATGAAACGTCATGAAAACGCCATGCGGGATAATAATTATCCTTATAAGGGGGTAAGACCTCCTATCGGAGGTTCTTCCGCCCAGGCTGCGGAAACGTACCTTTCCCAAAATAATGATTTCGTTAACTGGGATAAAATGGGTTCCGATACCAGGAAACTGGAAGCTATTTGTTCTCAGAAATGGCTGAGTTTCTTCGGATATAATCCGGCTGAGGCCTGGATAGAGCAGAGAAGAACGGATTTTCCTAAATTGCAGGCTTCGAACAGCGGCCAGGAAAATAAAATTATCTGCAAACTGCCTTATCCGCAATCAGAAAGGAATCTTAATGCAGAGAATGTTAAGGCAGAAGGAGAAGTAAATATATATAATAATCTTTTGTTCTGGGATCTTAAAAATGACATTGTTCAACGGGCGGAGCCTTATTTATAAAATTATAGAGATATGAAAACGATTAATAAATTATTTTTGATACTATTTTCAGGCGCAATGGTTTTTACTTCTACTTCTTGTTTGAAGGACGATCCCCTTATCGATTGGGGTAAGATGGTGTTCGTTGTAGAGATGCCTTATAAAAACCACTATTTGAGAGAGACCGGGGTAAAACCTACTGTCAATATAAGTTTTGACCTGATGGTTAATTATACCGTTCCTTATGATACGGATAACGGAGAGGATATAGAAGTGAGTCTGGGAATAGATGAGTCGATGATAGCGGGTTATAATAAATCGCTCGGAACTTCAGGTACTTATGTTATGGCGCCTTCAGGTTCTTTTACCTTGCCGGCTAAAGTTGTTATACCTAAAGGAAAAAGATTATTTAGTACTAAGCTCAATGTAGAGACCTCCGGACTTGAAAAGGGTAAAAAATATATTATTCCCGTTAAGATTACCGGCGCTCCTAAAGGTTATACTATAAGCGGTAATTTCGGACATGCCTTCTTCCGCATAGATATGGCAAAGTAAGTGTTTAATGATTCAGCGAAGTGCCTCCCCTCCGAAAGCCTTATGAAAAACTTTCACTGGGGGGCATTTTGTTTATAAGATTTTTTTTATTTTTTTTGGTTTACAAAATAAACTACTTTATATTTGCAAAAAGTTTACAATATTTAACAACAATAAAAATTACGATTATGAAGAATCTTAAATCATTTGTATTGATCGCGGTTACCGCGATGTTTTGTTCAACTTCGCTTTTTGCAGGACGGATTCAGAGCGACACTTCTAAACTGATTATAATTAAGGTGGATAATGTTCTGAATGATAAGGGTAAAATTCTGGTTATGGCTAAAATCCCGGGCGTAGCCGATCCTGTATACGGAATGACCGCAGCTAAAAAGGGGGAGGTCATTATCGAATTAAAGAATGTTAAGGGGGATTCGGCGGAAATATCTCTTTTTCATGACCAGAACGGGAATTATAAAATGGATATGGGAGAGCGGGGTCCGGCAGAGGGGTATGTTACAAAGAAATGTAAACTGAAGGAGCCGACAACGCAACTGAAAGTTTCTATTTATTATCCCGATAATTCCAGGTAGGGTATATTTTTATAAAATGAAAAATGTAACTAAAAAAATTAACGTATGAACCGGATTGCTATTATCTTTATTTTATTTACATTGCCTGTTTACGCCGTTACACCGCAAAAGCATGTAGAAATCACGGGGAAGGTTATCGATAATTCCGGTCTTCCGGTAGCTTATGCGACTGTTGCGTTGCTGCAAAACGGAGAGTATGTTACGGGCGGCGTTTGTGATTCGCTCGGAGTTTTCCGGCTGGAGGCATGTTGCGGAGATTACGGATTACATATAAGTCATATTGCTTATAAACCGTATAAGCAGGCGGTTAAAGTGCCGGAAACAGCTTTTGACGTTGGAAAAATAAGGCTGGAAGACGATGCGGACAAGCTTAAAGGGGTTGTGGTTACCGCTTCGGCAGTCTCCCGCGAAGCGGATCGTTTTATAGTCAAGGTTTCGGGGATAACCTCTATGGCGGGAAAGGACGGCACGGAAATTCTGTCGCAGGCTCCGGGGGTGTGGCTTGATGATTCCGGAATATCCATAAACGGGATGAAAGGATCGAAGGTTTATATTAATGACCGGGAGATAAAATTGTCTGGAGAGGAACTGGTTTCGTATTTACGCAGTCTTAATTCGGGGGATATTTCCCGGATAGAGGTAATACCGCAGGCGGGCGCGGAGTATTCTGCCGATTCTAAAGGAGGAGTAGTTAAAATAATGCTGGAAAAACGGATGAACAACGGGCTGAACGGCTCGTTGCGGATGGCTGCATCCGAGGGGAGCCTTCTGGAGTATTATGCTCCTTCAGCGAATGTTTTCTCCCGTGCAGGAAGATGGAATATAAATGCGGCTTTATCGGGAAACTTTACAACCAGGGGAAAAGAAAAATACGATGGTATAAGGGAGTATTCCGGGGAGGATACCCGTTTCCGGAGTTTTTCGGAAATGAATACGGAAAGAACTTACGGAACGGGAAGGCTGGAGGCTATATTTGAAATAAATAAACGTCATAGCGTGGGTGCGGTGGCGGAGTATTCCGGAAATAATTACGATACTCCTTCGGATGCCCGTACCTGTATTATTCAAAACGGGCGGGAGTTTAACACCAGCAGTAATTATTTGCAGAGTAATAAAAGTGAAAATACCTCTTTTACATTTAATTATATCTGGAATATAGATACGTTGGGTTCCGCTCTTAAATTTATTGCCGATTATACCCGGCAGAAGAATAACGGGGATAATCTTTATAATACTCTTTTTCAATGGGAGGATATGCGCAGGGATTCGGTTTCAAGGAGTTTTACCTCTTCCGATTATGAAATATTAACCGCAGAGCTTTTACTGGATAAAATGCTTTCGAAGATTTTTAAGTTGAAATCGGGTTTTAAGTATTCGAGGAATAATATGTTTTCCGGAGCGCTGTTTGAGGGTAAGAGCGGGGGAAACTGGCTTCCCTATAAAGATTATAGTTATGATATGAGTTATAACGAGGATATAGGAGCGGGATATATCTCTTTATCGGCGAATATAGGGCGCTGGGGGTTATCTGCGGGAGTAAGGGGGGAATATACTGATATCCGGAGGCACGATGGGGGAGTAAGGAACAGTTATTGGAAATTATTTCCGAATTTGTCGGCAAGTTATGCTTTTAATGATTTGCGTACATGGATGCTGATAGGACAGTATTCCAGGAATATAGAACGCCCGTCGTTTTTAGACATTAACCCCGGCAGAATACAGGTAAGCGATTATAGCTATCAGATAGGGAATCCGTATCTGCGGCCTACTTATATACACAGGGTTTCCGCTACCGTTGTTTTTAAATACCGTTATACTTTTACTGCGGGAGCTAATATGCACAGGGATCTTATAAGGGTGGTATGCAAAATAGACCCTGTCGATAAAAATGTTTCGTATATAATTCCTGAGAATCATTATACGGAGGATCACTATTTTATAGCGGTCAGTGCGCCGTTTATGCTTTCTAAGTGGTGCAATCTTACTCTTAATTTTGTAGGGGTAAAACAGGATATACGTTTTGCGAAAGAGGATAAGCTGTCTACTCACTATCTTATGTTCGCCAATTCTACCTGCGGCTTTAATCTGCCTGCGGGATTTTATGCGGAATTGTCATATAACGGGAACAGCAGGCTTTATTCAGGTAACAGCGAAGTGGGCGGCAGGCATGTTTTTAATGCTTCGGTGAAAAAAAGTCTGCTGGAAGGGAGGCTGTCTTTGTCTCTGGCATTGCAGAATTTTACTAACCGGGGTATGGAGTATGTTGCACGCGCAGGAAATTTTGCAAATATCCTTAACGGCCATTCCGGATTTGCTTCCCGGTATTTTAAATTGTCGGTGAGCTATAATTTCCGTACGGGCAGGGAATTTAAAGCCGGAAAAGTGGAAAGTTCCGCCGGAGCGGAGAGAGGACGGCTGGAGGTACGGAGGGATAAATAGCTTAATAAGGTTACAGGGAAATATGAAATAAAAATCCCTTATCCGGGCTTCGTTATAGAACGGTTTCGGGATAAGGGATTTTATATGTTATACAAAGCTTTCAGCCGTGCAGTTATTCTGCCGCAGGTGCTCCTGAACCGGCACTTTTACTGCGCTCTATCGACTGGAGGGCAAGATAGTTGTCTCCGAAGTTCTGAAGATTTTCCGTTTCGGTTTCAAACATATCCTGGTGAGCTTCTTCTTCTTCTACCAGAGCTTCGAATATTTTCTTGGTGGCGGAATCGAAGTTCCGGGCACATTCGTTTGCCCATTTGTTGTAATCGTCTACGCTTCCGCTCTCCATCCGGGAGGCTTTTTCAAGCATTGTCTTTACGCAATGTATTTTTTCAACCGGATGTGCGGGCTGCATTTCAACTTCTCCTTTGAGGAACAGTATTCTTTCGGCCAGTCTTTCGACATGCATCATTTCGGTTATCGCCGTGCGTCTGAAAAGATTGGATAATAAATCGTATCCCATATCGTCGAGATGAAAATGAAAATACATATACTGGTGAACCGCTGCCAGTTCATCAGCTACGGCTTTATTTAAAAGCTCGATACTTTTCTCGTATTTATTCATAATATTGTATTTTATATGATTAATAGCTCTTTGTTTTATGAATTCAAATTTACTTTATATTTTTTTGAAAAGCAAATTATGATCCGGATAAACGGTTGCGCTGGTCGGCCCGCTGCATTGCTTCTTCAATCTTGTTGGTAAGGTACAGATCGTGGGCGTTGGCCGTAACCGAATTTCCCTGTCTGTTTTTCAGCTTGTTTTTCAACATGTTCAGCTGATAGTATGCCATTGAGGTAATATCGGTATTGTCTGCTTTGTTAGGAGGCGTGCCCGGACGTGCGGGAGTGCTTTCTCCTTTATAAAGATTTATAAGGGCGTCTATGTAGCATTTTTGGAGTATCCTCTGATATATGGCCTTGCTTTTATCCTGCGAAACGGGAGCGAATATTATTCCGTTAAGATCTGAATAGAGGTTCTCCATGGTATATGCCTGTGTTCCGTTTACCAGTTCGTCGTTAAGGAGGTTGAGCATAACACGTTTGTTGATGATATTTCTGAGGACAAATGTATATGTGCCTTCTATGGTAATATCTGCGCGGTTAGGTATTTTATTCATAACATTATCGGGAACCAGCCATAATTGCGGTTTAAAAAGATATTGTCTGAGGAATTCTACTGCCTCTTTTTGTTTTGCCTTTTCAACGGGGGTGAATCTGGCTCCGGGCTGTTCTACCGTTTTATCTTCCCGGTAAACGCCGCCTATCCATTTTGCCACATGGTTCATATAACGTTTGTACTGGGTTACTACTTCTCCGTGAAGTGTTTG
The DNA here is from genome assembly GCA_964449975.1 of uncultured Muribaculaceae bacterium. Classification (GTDB taxonomy): domain Bacteria; phylum Bacteroidota; class Bacteroidia; order Bacteroidales; family UBA932; genus Egerieousia. Next base: position 11,177 of record CAYVED010000004.1, on the reverse strand, counting down.
CAGATTGGAGTAGTCTTTGTTCGGTTCGGATGTCCATTCGATGAGATTGTCCATTATATATTTAAGGTTTTTAATGCCTAAAGCGTTTGTTTCCATCTGGTTTTTACCCAGGTCTTCGGCCTGTAGCCGGGGATCGCTTGCATCGCTCTCGGTTCCGAACCGGTATAGAGGATCTTTGGTTTTTTCTATGATCCAAAGGTTTAGCTTTGGAAGCTCTTTTACGGGATCGTCTATTTCAGGGAATCTCCTGTAGCCCCACTCGATAACCCACTCGTCATAAGTCGAAATTCTCGGGAAAAGGAGTTCCCTCGGAATATTATCCCCCGGCTGCGCTACAAAGTTGAAACGGGAGTAATCCATAATAGAGGTCGTGTGGCCGTATTTTTTAAGGAATTCGGGATCTCTTAATTGCGCGGAGGTAAAATGGGATGTGGCTCCGAAGTTATGCCTTAATCCCAATGTGTGACCTACTTCGTGCGAAGATACGAATCTCACGAGTTGTCCCATAAGATCGGGGTCTAATGTCATTTTTCTTGCGCCGGGATCTACCGGGGAGCATTGTATGAAATACCAGTTCCTTAACAGCAGCATTACATTGTGATACCAGTTGATATGACTTTCTATAATCTCTCCGGATCGCGGATCGTTTACATGAGGCCCGCTGGCGTTAGGAATATCCGAGGGTTTGTAGACTATGGCCGAGTAACGGGCGTCTTCGAGACTCCATGTGGAGTCCTGCTGGAATGTAGGGGCTTCTTTTGCGTAGATAGCGTTTTTAAACCCGGCTTTTTCGAATACTTTCTGCCAGTCGTTCACTCCCTCTATAAGGTGCGGAACCCATTCTTTGGGAGTTGCCGGATCTATATAGAATATTATAGGCTTGGCCGGTTCCACAAGTTCGCCGCGTTTATATCTTTCAAGATCTTCCGGCCTGGGTTCCAGTCTCCACCGGGTGATAAGCCTTGTCTTTTCTACCCGTTGCGGATTTTTATCGAAATCGGTGTAGCTTACTGTAAAGTATCCTACGCGCGGATCTTCGTAGCGTGCTGTCATAGGAGTTTTAGGAAGGAGTACGAATGAGCTGTTGAGTTCGAATGTGGCGGTAGGGTTCCCTTGTTGATGGGCATAAGTATATACTACCTTGAATTCGGTATTTATGGGATATGTTTTTATATCATTTACGTATGATTTGTCTTTCTGTATTCCTCCCAGTTTGAGTTGTGTTTTTCCCGATTTGCCGAAGAAAAGGTATTCGTTGTCGGAAAGGAGAAAATCGGTAACATCTATCACGTTTTCTTTTTTATCCGATGATTGCGCTTTTATGTCAAAGGCCGCAACTATTGCTGGGAAATTAGAGTTTTCTACGTTTTCCGGCATGATTTCGCTTGAACGCTCCCTGTATAACAGGTTTTTGAGGAATATTTTATTGTTAGGCCCTTTCTCAAAACGGAACATGGCGGAATTTATTATATCTCCGGCATAACCCGAAAAACTGCTGCGTATTCCTTCTGCCGATCTGGATACACGGGATACCATTCTTATATCCCTACCCAGAAGAGTATCGTTTATTGTTATGTAGAATTTGCCGTCCTGTTTATAAACAGTGGTAAGTCCGCGCATTATTTTTACACTGGGCTTTAAGAATTTTGCCAGAGTAGGGATGCTTTTAGGTGTTGAGGTTTTTGTTTTCGCCGTGTCTGCAGCAGCCTGTTCTGTTTTTACAGGAGCTTTTTTGCCTGTTCTGTTTTTTTGTGCGAGGCATTTGTCGCTTACGGTTACGCATGCGGCCGCTATGCAAATGGTGAGAATGAGTTTTTTAAGCATATAATATGGTTTTATGAAATGGTTTAAAATTAAGTTTCATGGGAAAGTTTAATTTAGAGTGTTTCCGGTTTGAGATTTTTACAGAATTCCCACAGCACTATCCCCACAGTCACAGATATGTTCAGCGAGTGTTTTGTGCCGTATTGCGGGATTTGGATTACATGGTCGCTCATGCTCACTATTTCCTGCTGCACTCCTTTGACTTCATTACCGAAAATGAGAGCGTATTTTTTGTTTCCCGATAAAAACGGGGTGTTATCGGGATGAAAGGTTTTGCCGAGGTTTTCGAGAGAAACGGAGTTCTCCGCCTGCTCTATGCTGATTATCGTATAATGGTCCCGTTTGAGTTTTTCCACGGCTGCCGCGGTTTCTTTGTGATATTCCCAGTTTATTGAAAATTCAGCTCCCAGAGCGGATTTATGGATTTCGGCGGTGGGCGGGGTGGCGCATATCCCGCAGAGTATGATCTTTTCGATAAGGAAAGAGTCTGATGTTCTGAATGCCGATCCTATATTGTGCTGGCTCCTGACATTATCCAGTACAACCGTAATTTTTAGTTTTTCTGCATCCCTGAACTCTTCTTGCGAGAGGCGCCCAAGTTCGTCGTTTCGGAGTTTTCTGTACATTTTTCGTTTTACGGTAAGAATATTTTTATATCTTTACAAAGATAAATATTTATGTCTTTAATTTATGGAAAATAAAGAGCAAAATTATAAGGGAATCGTCTTGAGCGGTTTCTTTATGCTATTTTTAAACTTATTATTGACGGCCGGTTCGGGTTATTTTCTTTTTGCAGGTATAAATTGTTATAATGAGTATCTGATAATTGCGGCTGTCCTGGGTCTTATTTGTTCATTGTTCGTATGGGCCGGTTTCCTTATGCTGGAGCCGAATGAAGCCAAAGTGCTGGTGTTTTTCGGGAAATACAGGGGAACATTCAGAAGGACGGGGTATTTCTGGATAAATCCTTTTGTTTCCCAGAAAAAACTCTCTATGCGTTCCAGAAACCTGCATGTTAAACCTATAAAAGTTAATGATAAAAGCGGTAATCCTATTATGATAGGGCTTGTCCTCGTGTGGAGACTGAGAGATACATATAAGGCCATGTTCGAGATAGATTCGCAGACATTGGCGCTAAGCTCCGGAGCGGGAGCAAATGCCGATGTAGGAGTGGGCGTGGGAAAGAGGATGAAGGCTTTCGAGGGGTTTGTCAAGATACAGTCCGATGCGGCTTTGCGTAAGGTTGCCGGAGAGTATGCTTATGATAATAATGTGGAGGCATGTTTTAATCAGGAATACGGAAATCCCGACGGAAATCATAGGAATAACGTAACTTTGCGCGACGGTGGAGACGAGATAAACCGTAAACTTGAGGAGGAACTGAATAATCGTCTTGCCATGGCGGGAATCGAGGTGCAGGAGGCGAGGCTGAATTATCTTGCTTATGCTCCGGAGATAGCGGCCGTTATGTTAAGGAGGCAGCAGGCCGATGCTATAATAGCCGCGAGGGAGAAAATAGTGGAGGGAGCTGTCTCCATGGTAAGAATGGCCGTCAATAAGTTGGAGGATGAAAAAGTGGCTGTTTTCGATGAGAAAAAACGCGCTGCGCTGGTGAGTAATCTGCTGGTGGTCCTGTGTGCGGACGAGGCTCCTCAGCCTATTATAAATACAAGCGAGAATGTAGACTGAGAAAGTCAGATTTTATCGTTCTATGATTTGATATGAATTTTCGGGACAGATTTGGCTGTTTATGGGGGGAATATACGAACTGTCTTACTAATAAAAGAGTCGAATCGGACTGAGAAATCGCTCAAAGCAATGGCTGAAGCCAATATCCGGTAATAAACGGGAAAAGGTTTGTAGAAAATCAAAACAGTTTCTTAGCGTTATTAATTAAATTTACTACCTTTGCGGCTAATTTTTACATAGATAACACTAAACATCAATATACGATTTAATAATTTATAAAATATGAAAAAAGATCTTCAGATTGCTGAGTTAATTAAAAAAGAAGAGAACAGACAATTACATGGGATTGAGCTGATCGCTTCGGAAAATTTTGTTTCCGACCAGGTTCTTGCGGCTCTGGGTTCGGTATGTACCAATAAATATGCGGAAGGGTATCCGGGTGCGAGGTATTACGGAGGTTGCGAGGTCGTGGATCAGATAGAGCAGCTTGCAATAGACAGGCTTTGCCAGTTATTCGAAGCCGAGTATGCAAATGTTCAGCCTCATTCCGGCGCACAGGCTAATATGGCCGTTATGATGGCTTGTATTAAACCCGGCGATACTTTTATGGGCCTCGATCTTGCTCATGGCGGACACCTTACGCACGGTTCTCCCGTAAATATGTCCGGAATCCTTTACCATGCCGTTGCATACGGTCTTAACGAGCATACCGGAACGGTTGATTATGATGATATGGAGAAAAAAGCTATGGAGCATAAGCCTAAACTTATCATAGGCGGCGCTTCCGCTTATTCGAGGGAATGGGATTGGGAGAGAATGCGTGCGATTGCAGATAAGATAGGCGCTATTTTCTGGGTTGATATGGCGCATCCGGCAGGGCTTATTGCGGCGGGTCTTTTGAAAAATCCGGTTAAATATGCTCATATCGTGACTTCTACTACACATAAAACTTTGAGAGGGCCAAGGGGCGGTATTATTTTAATGGGTAAGGATTTTGATAATCCATTCGGAATCAAGACCCCTAAAGGCGAGATCAAAAAAATGTCTGCGGTGCTTAATTCAAGTGTTTTCCCCGGTATCCAGGGCGGCCCGCTGGAACATTGTATCGCAGCCAAAGCCGTTTCATTCTTCGAAGCTCTTCAGCCTGAATTTAAAGAGTATCAGATGCAGGTTAAAAAGAATGCTTCCGCAATGGCCGACGCATTTGTGGCAAAAGGCTATAAAGTAGTATCTGGAGGAACTGATAATCATGTGATGTTGATTGACCTTCGTACCAAATTCCCAGATCTTACAGGCAAGGTAGCGGAGAAGATCCTTGTTTCTGCCGATATTACCGTTAATAAGAACATGGTTCCTTTTGACAGCCGTTCTCCTTTCCAGACTTCAGGTATCCGCGTAGGCACTCCGGCTATCACTTCACGGGGACTTGTAGAGAAAGATATGGCTCATATAGTTGATCTTGTTGATAAAGTATTAAGTAATACAGATAATCAGCAGGTTATAGAGGAGGTTAAGGTTGCTGCCCGTCAGCTTATGAACGGAAGGCCTCTTAACGCCTGGTAAGAATTTATTAAATGATAATTCATATAAAAGGCATCCCTTTTGCGGGATGCTTTTTTTTATACAGGGCTGCGAGATGTAAGTAGCTTATAATTAGCGAATTGCAAATAGGAGAGGCTAAAAATTGACAGAGGATGTTTTATAGTAGGGCTATAACCTTGCAAATCACTGATTTTTATTTATATTTGCACGATATTTTAGAAAATTTTATTTAATTAAATAAATACCTCGCTTGTCACAAATGCGGCTCGCGGCAAGCGATGGTGCTGTTAGGTTTAATTTTAACTCTCATAGGGAGAGGCGTGCCGCACTTTAATGACAGATGAATATAGTTAATAAAGCCATCAGACTGAGAGATGGCAGGACAATTGAAATTGAGACAGGTAAGTTGGCTAAGCAGGCTGATGGTTCCGTGATTCTCAAAATGGGTAAGACGATGCTTCTGGCTACCGTTACCTGTGCTAAAGAGGCTAAGGAAGATGTGGATTTCATGCCTTTGCAGGTTGAGTACAAGGAAAAGTTTGCAGCAGCGGGCAGATTCCCGGGCGGTTTTATGAAGAGGGAAGGCCGTGCTTCCGATTATGAGATATTGATTTCCCGTTTAATAGACAGGGCGTTAAGGCCTTTGTTCCCCGATGACTTTCATGCGGAGGTGTTTGTTACTGTAAATCTTATTTCTGCGGATAAAGAAACTATGCCGGACGCTCTGGCCGGATTGGCTGCGTCGGCGGCTCTTGCCGTAAGCGATATTCCGTTCAATGGTCCTATTTCCGAGGTGAGAGTGGCCAGGATAAACGGAGAGTTTTGCATTAATCCTACTTTTCAGGAGTTGCAGGATGCCGATCTTGATATAATGGTGGCGGCTACGATGGATAATATTATGATGGTTGAGGGAGAGATGAAAGAGGTTGGCGAGGCTGTTATGCTCGAAGCCATAAAGTTTGCCCATGAGGAGATAAAAGTTCAGTGCCGTGCGCAAATGGAGCTTATGGAAGAGGTAGGTAAAACCGTTAAAAGGGAGTATTGCCATGAGGCGAATGATGAGCAGTTGAAAGAGGCATGCAATAAATATTGTTATGATAAGTGTTATGCTATAGCGAAGGGCGGTACTTCAAAGCAAGAGAGGAGTGATGCTTTCGACGCTCTTGAGCAGGAGTTCCTGGAGACTCTTCCGGAAGAGGAGAGAGAGGAAAAGGCTTCTCTGGTTGCCAGGTATTTCCACAGCGTGGAGAAAGAGGCTATGCGTAATATGATCCTGGACGAGGGCGTAAGGCTGGACGGAAGAAATACGACTCAGATACGGCCTATATGGTGCGAAGTGGATTATCTGCCTTGTGCACACGGTTCGGCGGTGTTTACAAGGGGAGAGACACAGTCGCTTACAACAGTAACGCTGGGTACTAAAATGGATATGAAAGAGATGGATGAAGTTCTTATCCAGTCTACGGCTCCTTTTGTACTTCATTATAATTTTCCTCCGTTCTCTACGGGCGAAGCAAGGCCACAGAGAGGAGTAGGAAGAAGGGAGGTAGGACACGGTAATCTTGCTTTCAGGGCTTTGAAGCCTATGGTTCCGGTGGGAGAGGAAAATCCTTATGCGGTACGTGTGGTTTCGGATATTCTGGAGTCTAACGGTTCTTCTTCCATGGCTACGGTTTGCGCCGGAACCCTGGCTCTTATGGATGCGGGTATACAGTTAAAAAAACCTGTGTCCGGAATAGCAATGGGACTTATTTCGGATTCAAAAACAGGCAGGTATGCCGTGTTGTCTGATATTTTGGGGGATGAGGATCATCTGGGGGATATGGATTTTAAAGTTACCGGAACGAAAGACGGTATTACCGCAACCCAAATGGATATAAAAGTAGACGGACTCTCTTATGAAGTACTTGAGAAAGCGCTTGAACAGGCGAGACAGGGCAGGATGCATATTATGGGCGAGATGATGAAAACCCTTAGCGAGCCTCGTGCCGATCTTAAACCTCATGCACCTAGGATTGTGCAGATTACCGTACCGGGCGAGTTTATAGGTGCCGTTATCGGTAAAGGCGGAGAGGTTATACAAAATATACAGAAAACCACTCATACTACAATCACGATTACGGAACAACAGGATGCAGAGGGCAGCTCCGTTGGCGTTATAGATATTTTCGGCGATAATAAAGATAATATGGATGCGGCTCTCGAATGGATTAAAGGCATTACCACCGTTCCTGAAGTGGGACAGGTATATCAAGGCCGGGTTGTTTCGATTCTGGATTTCGGAGCATTTGTTGAGATATTGCCGGGTAAAGAGGGATTGCTTCATATATCTGAAATAGACTGGAGGAAAGTTGAGAAAACCGAAGATGTGCTCAAAGTGGGCGACGAGGTTGAAGTCAAGCTCCTTGAGATAGATGCGAAGACCGGTAAAATGAGGCTTTCCAGAAAAGCGCTTATTGATAAGCCTGCCGGATATGTGGAACCGGTTCGCCGTCCTCGTCCCGACGGAGAGAGGAGGGATGACCGCAGAGGCGGCGGAAGGGATAACCGCATGGGAGATAGAGGCCGCAGGGAAGATAGAGGTTATCGTCGTGATGATAGAAAGGATAACCGTCCGTCCAGAAATGAAGAAGGTTCGTCTGCCGAGGAATAAATTAAAAAACAGTCTAGGTTACCTAGACTGTCTTTTTTTTCCCATTATTTACGAAGGTTAAGTTCCTTCAAAATATGCCTGTATCTCTCAATATTCCTATCTTTTAGATAATCAAGAAGTTTACGCCTTTTACCAACAAGCCTCAGAAGAGACCTTTGTGTGTTGTAATCTTTCTTGTTACTTTTCAGGTGACCTGTCAGGTGAGCGATACGGTAGGAAAATAAAGCGATTTGACTCTCTGCAGAGCCTGTGTCCGTATTAGACTTTCCGTATTTACCGAAAATCTCTTGCTTTTTGTCTGATGTTAAATATTCAGCCATTTGCTAAGTGATTAATTGTTATGTCCCAAAATCGGGATTGCAAATATAGGTATAATTTTTTCTGTGCCAAATATTTTTTCATCTCTGAATAAATTATTTACTTTTGCCGCGGAGATTATGCAAAAGATTTTTTCACATATAGGTATAGGAGAGGTGGTTTATACCAAAAGGGCGAGATGCCGTTCGATTAAAATATCGGTGAGCTATACAAGGGGGATACGGGTATCCCTGCCGTTCTATACTCCTTATGCGAGAGCGGTGGATTTCGTGGATGCAAATATCTCGAAAATAGCGTCTATTCTGCAAAAACAGGAACAACGGAGCGGATTGCAGGGAGAAAATGGCAGGGAAGTTCCCGGCGTTACAAAAACTTATACTCCCGATGAACTGAAAAAGATCCGCATCCAGGCCCGCAAGGCACTTCCGCAGAGACTTGTTGAAATATCGGAGAGGCTAAATTCCACTATAATAATAAGGAATAAACTGGGGGTGAAACTGGATCGTCCTTTCAGCTATAACAGACTGGCGATAAAGAATAACCGTACGAACTGGGGAAGTTGTTCTTCTGCACGGAATATAAATCTTAATATGCACCTTGTAGGGCTTCCGCAGGAACTGGCCGATTTTGTAATTATACATGAACTTTGCCATCTGGTATATCCCAACCACAGCCCGCGGTTCCACGAACTGGTGAACATGGCCTGCGGAGGAGACGAAAAAGAACTCTCCCGTCGTCTGAAAGCGTACAGACCGGCTATAAAGTCGTCTGCGGGAGAGTCCCGTACAGCGAAACTGTTTTGATTTTATCGCTGGAAGCATGAACGAAAACCAGTATCCGGTAATAAACAGGAAAAGGTTTTTGGAAAATCAAAACAGTTGCTTATATAGACGGCCTGTGTACTTCTTTTTTATTTGGTAAGGTCACTAAGTCTCTGGAACAAAGTGTCTACATTTTCAATGAATTTTCTATTGAGCGCTCTGAAATGGTTTTTAGCGTCATCTTTCGGATAATGGTTTATCTGTTCGAAGATATTTTCTCCGAGAGTGATGGTATCTTCTATGATCTTCTGCACGTTTTCAGTATTTTTATTCTCGTTGAAGTACATGTACAGCCAACAATCGCTGATTACCTCATTTACGAGGTAAATAACATCTTTTTTAATTACTCTTAAATTTGCCATATTGTTATATTATTTAAATGTATTTCAAAATTAAAATATTTTTCGGACAGGCAATGCGCCGATTCCCGGATTATCGTTAAGCGTTATTTTACCGTCTACGATCTGCATTCCCTTAAAACAGTCGTTGGATATAAGGAGATTGCCGTCCAGATCGGCCCATTCCGTTTTAGGAGCTATCTGCGCTCCTGCAGAAATCGCACATGATGTTTCGGTCATGCAGCCTATCATGAGCTTCATATCCAGGGATTGGGCAAGACTTACCATTTCCCGTGCTTCGCGCAGTCCCGTACATTTCATGAGTTTTATGTTTATGCCGGTATAGGCGCCGTGCAGTTTCTTTATATCGGTGAGTCTTTGGCATGCTTCATCCGCGATGATAGGCAGGGGCGAACGTTCCGTAAGCCATGCTGTTTGATCCAGCATCAGTTTCGGCATAGGCTGTTCTATCATATTTACGTTACGTTCGTTGAGCCAGTTTATCATCTCAAGGGCGTAATGTTTATCTTTCCAGCCCTGGTTCGCATCTACGCATATTATGGTATCGGTAACCGAGCGGATAGTATTTATCATCATTTTGTCAGTAGCCTCGTCCCTTCCCAATTTTACTTTTATCACTTTATATGGAGATGCTTCACGGGTCTTTTCTTTTACGACTTCTTCGGTATCAAGTCCTACGGTAAAAGAGGTGTTAGGACAGGTATTGGGATTGAAACCCCATATCTTCCACCAGGGCTGTCCTATCATCTTACCGACAAGGTCATGCAGAGCTATATCTACGGCCGCTTTTGCAGCGGTATTGTTTATGGCTATGGAGTCTGTATACAGCATTATATCCTCAATCATAAAAGGAGAACTGAAACGGCTTAAGTCTACTTTTTTCAGAAATTCTATTACGGATGCCTGCGTTTCGCCCAGATAAGGCGGCATCGCCGCTTCTCCGTATCCTGTAAATCCGTCATAGGTGATGCGGGTCAATACTATAGGGGTGGTGGTACGGGACGAGTTGGCTATCGTGAATACATGCCTCATCTGTGCATCGTAAGGGATGTAAGAGAGTTGCATTACTTTGCCTGCGCCTGTTTTTTTGACTGTCTCTTTTCTGGCAAAAATAGTTGCCGGATTGAAGAGAGCCGCCGCCGCAGTAAGCATTCCGGCGGATTTAAGGAAGGTACGTCTGTTTGTGGTCATATCTTGCTTAGTTTAAGTGTTTCAATTTATATTACCCCGGAGCCGTATTGCGGGATTGTTCTCTATTCGGCTATGTAGCAGCTTTTTGCAATGGATTCGATTCCTTTTCCGGCATCCTGGTTGCCTATAATCCTTTGCGCTCTTACCAGGGTCTTGGAATTGCTGTAGTAATCTGGATTTTCCGGAATCAGAGAATTTATCCTTACTCTTGTTGCGGAATGGATGAAGATACCGTCTCCTATGTATATCCCGACATGTGTGATTCTCTCTTTTTTCTCCGGGGCAGCTTTTTTTCCGAAGAAAATAAGGTCGCCTTTCCGGAGATTCTTAAGAGCTTCGGTAGTATAATTGCCGTTATCCGTATATTCTTTTATATCTACGTCTTCTCCGGTATAACATTGCTGTGAAGCATCCCTGGCCAGGATAAGCCCGTTTAGGAAGTAAACCGTTTTGGTAAATCCGCTGCAATCCACTGCTTTGAGGGATGTCCCGCCCCACATATAAGGTACTCCTATAAACTGTTTCGCGGTAGCGATTATGTTGTCTGCCGAAGGATTGCGGGACGCAAGCCATTTGTCGAAAGGTTCAACCTGAGATGCAGGCAGATAGCCTTTTCTTCCGTCGGCCAAGGCTACTTTCCGCATGCCGCCCTGTTGTCCCATGTCCATTAATATATTTCCCCATACCGCGTCGGCGACCATCTGACTGTTTTGCTGAGGGGTTTCGGTTATGACTGCATATTTTGTTGTTACTATTATTTTTTTTGCGGAGTTATAATTG